>CBDUPD010000281.1:0-4275 GCA_965368985.1 uncultured Spongiibacteraceae bacterium
CCTCGGCTCTTTACGTATACTGCTGGTGTCATCTCTACTCCTCCTCCTCAACAATGTAAAAAACACGCGGATCATTAAAGGTTTTTAGCCCTACCCTGCCTGGATATCTAGAATAACAGGCATTCAAATACCAGTTAGCTATCTCTCTTGCCTCCGCATCAGATTCGCACTCGTATACATCAGCATATCCATCGTGATCGTGGATCACGACCTTCTTATCCTCTGCAAGGTCGTTTTTCTCAGTTGTGCCGTGTCCGTAAGTTTCGACATGATTTAATATGTGATTAGTCATTATGTTACTCCTCTACTTTAAATGAAACTTTACCGCCTACAGCCTTTAAAGCCTCGGCAATATCGTTAAAATCTTCACTCTTTGCGCCTATCTCAGCGATAAGAGCGGTGATGGCGTTACCGGCTAATACTTCATCTAAGTTATTGTAACGGGCATTAAAGCGAGTAACTGACATGCCACACTCAAGCGCCTCAATGTAGCATTTAGCATCAACACCAATGTTGTTAAGGTAGATACGCTTCTTACCGTGTGCTTCCCAGATAGCTGCTGAGGAGCTGCTAACAGGTGCGCTGTGGCGTGCAATATACTTGTTGCGTCTTTTGGCTGCGGCTGCGTCTCTTTGTGCTTCAGTTTTCATAGTCTTGCTCCATTTCTCTAGTTGATGGATACAGTATACACCATTATTGAGTGTGTGCAAGCGTTTTCTTACATTTATTGCTAATTATTATAGGTTGGGCAATATATACCCCTTTTTCCGATCCTTCGCTGAATAATAAATAAACCCCGTAGCCAAGATCAAATAGCAATTTAATGCCGCAACTCATCTGATATCTTGATCTCGCGGATAATACCTTGCGCTTGCTGCCTGTGCTGCTAAATAATATGCGGCCTGTAGCAAGCTGCTCTAGCGTTACGAAACCCATAACTCATTGGCTCGTTTATTCAGCTCAATAAGCTCTTTGAATTCGTCAATGTAATGTCGCTTGTGGTTGATTTTTGTTGTCCACTTCTTGCATGAGGATTTGTAGCCGGAGGCTCCCTTCCTAGAGGAGTCTGCTTGAAATTGGCTCTCGTCATGCAAAATTGTAAAACCTCGCTCTCTTGAGCACCCAGCGCATCTAAGCATAATAATTACTCTCTTTGTTGATTTGTATAACACTCGAATTGCAACGAACAGCAAAGCTGTCGTTGAATATCGGTTGTTATTCGGCTTTAAAGTTTTGGGTTGTGCTTGTCAGCTTCCGTCATTTCTTTAACTTCTTTTACAGCTTCTTCGGCTAAATCAGCAACAGGCTTTGTTATTGCTCGCGTTACATCTGCTGCAATCTCAACCGGCGCTGCCGCTACTTTTGCCACATCGGTGACTACACCTAATAAACTTTTAAACATTTTAATTTCCTCTTAATTTTACATAGCGCATAACAACTAGCAGCAAACGGACTGCGCGGTAAACCGCTTGCCTTTGTGCAAAAGGTTATACTTACCTACCATACTTTGAGGTGTTAAGCAGGTTAAATATAACTAAATACTTAATAATTAACACTTATGGAATATACCTAGTTATCATGCTTCAAGGTAATTGATTTCCGTCCAACAAAGCATCACCAAATTGTCTTTTTTTGCCATTAACACGCAAGAATTCAGCAGATTCAAGCCTCTTAGCCGCGCTAATTGCTTTGGATTCATAACGCTCTTGATGAATGGCGGTTAACATTTGCTGGTCAGATAGTTGGCCGGTGATAGCATGGCCGCCTGATATACTGCGTGCTGCTTTAATGTCCAGTTCATTCATGATGCGCACCAACTCTTCATGGTGCCGTTGTGCTGCCGTTTTGCGTTCACTCATATACCCACCCTATGCGTGGAAAAGTTTATTATCTCAACGCCACAAGGCGTTTGCGTGCCTGATCTCCCGGCCGTCAGGATCGGTAATCAGGGTCATATAATATTCATCATTATCACGACCAACCGCTTGCCACCCCCCATCAGGGGTTTTCTCCTCAATCGGATCTTCCGGATGAAATGGACGCAATTTTAATGTCATATTTGAAGGGTTGAACGTGATAACCTCATTATCAGATTGGCGCTGAACAATAAAATGCCCCTCGCTTATTTGCATTATTGTATATTCATCTCCTTCATCACCTGTGCATACGTCACCAACTCGTGCATCAAGTAGCTCACTATTGTGAACGTTTTTGATAAAAGTGTTCATTTTGAAGCCCTTAATCAGTTTTTTGCCGTTTGCTGCGTTTTATCAAAAGATCTTATGGCCTTACCACCAAGCAGCAACATGACTAGTTGCGTCAAGCCCTCAGCGGTTACAGGGAAGCCTGGGAGCTTCACTATTACCAAGCTTTCAGAGCCGGTTATAATCTCCCAACATTGTGCGCCCCAAACAATAGAGGCAATTAGGTATTGTGGCACAAAAAAGAAAAACAATGAAATAGCACCAACCCAACCAATGCCAGGCCGCCAGCCTGAATTCCACCATGATGCGCTTTGCGCATTAATCAAATTTAATTGGTGTGCCCATTCAGCAGGACGTTGCCTCAAGCGCTCAATAGCCTCTTTTTTTGTTAGCCTTTCCTCATCACTTGTGAATAGCGAATTAAGCGCACTGCCTGATTTTTCAATCAAATTTGCGGTGGCATCTATTTTTCCAACCCCAAAAAACGCCATTATTTAGCCCTTGCGCAATACCACAGCCACGCCAAAATACACGCCAACAACCCCAACCGCTCAATGTACGACCACTCACCAATTGAGCTGGGAAACGCCCAGTTCAAAAACCACAGTTGACCCCAATAACAAAAAATCAACACAACAACACCAGCAAAAAACACCCCCGCTCTGATTAAGCCATTAAATAATTTTATTAAAAGCAGGTTTTCTTTGTTCATTGATTTCATTAACTTACCCTTTTCAATACCTAGACATCAAACTCAGCTTTGATCTTAGCCAGAGCCTCAGCTCCTCTTTGGATATCATCCTCAGATCTTACTGTATCGGCTTTAGGCTCGTTATTGTAACCAGGTGCAGCAGAGGCGTATTTAACGAGCTGCATCCAATCCGGCTTATCAAGATAATTACTCTTTTGGCGGTCAACCTGAATAGCCTTGTGTGTGTATTCTATTTGCTCTGGTGTAAATCGGTCAAATAAATACAGATTAGCGGTCAAGTGATCTGTAAAGTTATCAATTGACCTGTAATAGTTGATAATCGCGTGTTTACCCCAAATTCGTTTCATCACGTCAACAACGTGATCTTTGCGGCTATAGCTCATCCCATCCTCCTGATCGATTCTTGCTCTGTAGCTCGATAGTGTCAAATTTCTTCCTGAGTTTATCAGGGCTTAGTATATTACTCTGCCAAAACGTATCGTTATTGGCAAATTTGAATACCTCACAAATCTCTTTGTGTGTTCTTCCATCTCGCTCTCTCATCAGTCTGATAGTGTTAGCCCAGTTATCTAGGTTAGGTTTTTTTAATTTAGGAATCAACTGTTTTATTTTATTGGACATAAACAAAGCGGCTTTCATATCGTCGTCAGAGAATTTATTCTCTGACTCTCTTAATGGTTTATGGTTATTGGTTATTGGTTTATGGTTAGCATTCCCTTCGCAATGCGTTCGCAATGCGTTCGCATCCCATCTTAATTTAGCTGAAGCCCTTGCTTTCTCTGACTTAGAGATGAATTTCTTTATCTGATCTTCACATTTTTTATGAACATAACCTTTTTTTGTTTTTTTAAAAAAATCCTTGAGCACATTTTTTAACGCTTCTTTTTCTTCGGCAGAGCGAATGCAATGCGTTCGCATAATATCCGCATCATCACCGCATAGCGGTTGCTGATTTAAGTAATATGAATCTATTAGAGTTCTATAAATTCCATGCTCTAATAATGAGAGGTGGCTAGTATCTCGACGATAATCGCCAATATTGAACTGGTAGTAATGCATGATTGTTACCTGTTTTATTATTACCTGTTAAATTAAAAAAGGCGGTGGAGAACAGGTACTCCGGCAAGTCAAGACGCTATCTTTGTCTGCTTTTACCGCCAAATTTATTATAAATTAGCAGAATAAATATAACAAGCGCTCTCAAAGCTTATAGGGCTGCCTATCAATTTATAACCGCTCAACCTAACCGGCTTTGATTTATTGCAATCCAATGCGTATTTAACACGCTGTAAACTGCCACAGAAGCCATACTTCTTACGCTCTACCTCGACAACGCAAATCATGTGCATCCCCTCAGAG
>CBDUPD010000282.1:0-4237 GCA_965368985.1 uncultured Spongiibacteraceae bacterium
GGTACCATTTTCGTCTTCATCAGGTACTAACGTTACACCACCATCAAGGTGCGTCGTAAATAGATAATCCAGATCTTCAGTATTGGCTAGCGGTACATCGCCATGCAGTACCAGCGCCTTATTACCACCATGCAACTCTACATGATGAACACCTAATGCAATAGCTTCATTTAAACCAGTGCAATGATCTGGCTCAATTAACACTTCTGCGCCCATATTTCGTGCTATTTCTCTGACACTATCATCTCTGGTAACAACCAAAACCTGATGAATTGCTGAAGTGGCTGTTACTGCAGCAAGAACATCTTTAAACATGGCTTCAGCAAGCAACTGACGCTGCTCTTCTGTCAAAATATTAGCAAGCCGCTGTTTGGATTGACCTAGAGATTTTACTGGTATAACCACCCACATAATCAGCCACCTAAACCTGGCTCAGGATATCGCTGGCTAATTGCACGCGGTCATCAAGTGTGTTCATTATTGTATTCGTTACTATCACTGTAAAACCCAATTCAGTAATGGCCTGTTGGTATTTCTGGTCAGTGGAGTCTATCACAAAGTGTGTCGCAAAATCCTTATAATACTCAGCCACAGCCAGTGCCGTTGTGGGCATATTTAACTCTTGCATCATCTTGGCCGCAGGGCCTTTTATTGCAATGCCACCCACAATGGGTGAAACCACAATACGTGGAATATCACGTTCAAGTAATGCTTGCTGAATATCATTTACTGCCAGTATAGGTGCAATACTGACAAACGGGTTTGATGGACACACAATCAACACATCAAGCGAAGTAATAGACTCTTTTAGTTGAGGGGTAATCTGAGCTGATTCAATGCCTCTAAACTCGAATCCCGATACTTCAGGCTGGCACTGGTGTTTAACAAAATATTCCTGAAAAGGTAAACTCCCTTCGTTACTCTGCACAAAGGTACGTACTGGCTCATCACACATGGGTAGCAGCCTGGGTAGAATTCCCAAACGCTGACTGAGGGATTGAGTAACCTCAGTAATTGTCTGTCCTTCGCGTAGCCATTCACTTCTCATCAGGTGTGTTGCTATATCCTGATCACCTAATCGAAACCATGTATCTCCCTGAAGACGCTCAACCGCCTGCATACAACCCCAGCTTTCATCGGTAATTCCCCATCCTTGTTGCTTGTTATTAAGATCAGCAAGGGTATACATAACTGTATCAAGGTCAGGTGAAATAGACAGGCCAAGGTGTTCAAAATCATCGGCAGTATTAGCGACAATTGTCAGCTGTTCTGGTGGCAGAACATGAGATAAGCCAAGTGCCAATTTAGCACCGCCTACTCCTCCGCTTAATGCAATGACGTTAGCCTGAGACATAGGGTTAGATTGAGACATAATTAACGGAACAGGTCGCCTTCTTTTTCACGAACCAGAATATTCGAAGGAAAGCTGCCTAAATTGGGGCGCGCACCCTTAATCAGAACAACTGGCTGACCTTCATCGGCCTGCCCCATAATATACGATGCCGCTGCTGCCAACTCATCAGCAACGGCTACCTGAGTAACTTCCATTTGCCGGCCGTGCATATCTTTTGCACCGATCATATCTATGAGTGGTTCAAAGCCGGCAGTACCTATAGCAAAACCGGCAGTACCTGTACGCCATGCCCGCCCTGCACTGTCATTAATAATAACACCGACATCAACACCATATTTTTCAGATAATTTACAACGAATAATGTCAGCACTGGCATCAGAGTTAACTGGCAACAATAAAACACGTTCCTGTTCTGAGACTGGTAGATTGGATTTATCGATACCTGCATTTGCATGAACATACCCAAGCTTATGCTGAACGATAATCACCCCGGGTCGAATTCGAAGAACCTCTTCAGACTCATCAAGTATAAGTTGCACCAGACGTGGATCTTTATCGCATTGAGGCGCCAGTTTAATGGCTTCAGCAGAAGGAATAACATCATGCAAAAAAACATAACGACCTTCAGCCTTGGAAACGATTTTTTGAGCGAGAACAATAATATCACCCTGTTCTAGCTGAATACTCCCAGCATCAAGCGCGGCGATAATAATTTGGGAGACATCATCACCAGGCATGACTTCAGGTATGCCTGGTAATGCGATTAACTGCATACTTATTCGGCTTCTGGTATGCCAGTGATGCTAATGCCTGCATGGCATTTATACTGGCGATTGATTTGAATAAGAATGGACGTCAATGCTTCTGCAGCTGCTGCGTTAGCAATGGGTCCAACTGAATAGCCTTTCATTCCTGCAGCTTCAACCAACTTAACAACTTCAGCACGTGCTTCTTTGTCATTACCAGCTACAAGAACATCACAAGCGATACCCTGACCTTCCTGAAGATGATGAGCCGCTACATTTTGAAATGCTGAAACAACTTTTACACCTTCACCTAATAGTGCTTGTGCTTCCTGACCTGCTGAGCCGCCCTCAGGAAGCTGAACAGTACCGACTTTAGGTGGACGTAATGGCACAGTAACGTCTATTAAAATTTTACCTTCTAGATGCTGTTTAACACCTTCAAGCGTACTACCCTGATGATCATATGGCACAGTGATGGCTACTATAGAAGCTTGCTCAGCAGCTGAAACATTATCGGCTGCTGTTACTGCAACAGCATCAACCCCACGCTCACTCATTACTGCCTGAAGTTCATCAAGTGCAGTTTGGGCTTTTTCAATAGTACGTGAACCAATAACAACCGGATAACCTGCTTGTGCCCAGCGTCTTGCCAAACCTGTACCTAAAGCACCTGTTCCACCCAAAATTGCAATTGTTGGTTTTGAATCACTCATCAAAGACTCCTCATCTTTCTCTTTTATCGCTATCAATGCCATTAACCTAAGCCTGTCAGTCATTCCCGCGCAGGCGGGAATCTTCTGAAAACCAACAGGATCCCCGCCTACGCGAGGATGACAACAAAACATTAATCACAAGCGATGCTTAGTTAATGGCATTGTTATCGCTATAGCAGCATTGTGTTGAGCGTTTTATACGCGGCTTTTTACACATTGGCAAGCCCTATTACGAAACGTATCGTTCACTATTGTATTTCGACATGTTATCACATTCAGGCAAACTGTGTCCCCATAGTACTTACACGATGCCTTGCAACCATCTATAATGCGCCAACTTTTTTATAAAAAACTGTCATGAAAGGTCTGTTGACTATGAACCAAGAATTAGATTATTCAGGTAAAACCGTTATCGTCACTGGTGGTGGCAAAGGTGTTGGAAAAGGAATAACCGAGCGCTTTCTTCAAAAAGGTGCCAATGTACTGATTTGTGGCCGAAGTGAGCCAGATCAATTGCCAGAGATAAACGGAAAAAAAGCGCTCTTTACAGCATGTGATGTTCGTGATTGGGATCAGGTGCAAGCCATGGTGAAACTGGCTGTTGATACTTACGGTTCGCTCGATGTATTGGTCAACAATGCCGGAGGCGCCCCGCATACTGACGCTGCAACAGCTTCTCCACGGTTTTCAGAAAAGATTATTGGTCTTAACCTGTTAGCTCCTCTGTATTGCTGTCAGGCAGCTAATACAGTGATGCAACAACAGAAAAATGGTGGTTCGATCATTAATATTGCCAGCGTCAGCGCTCTTCGCCCTTCTCCTGGCACAGCAGCTTACGGCGCAGCCAAAGCTGGCCTGGTTAATCTGACAACCTCTCTGGCAGTTGAGTGGGCACCCAAGGTGCGCATGAACTCTATCGCAGCCGGCCTTATAAAAACAGAACAAGCTCACCTGCATTATGGTGACGAAGCTGGTATAGCAGCAGTTAGTGCAACTGTTCCACTGGAACGCATGGCTGATCCAACAGATATTGGCGATGTGTGTCTATTTTTGGGTTCTTCACTATCAAGTTATGTAACGGGAGCAAACCTGACAGTGCATGGTGGTGGTGAGAAGCCTTCATTTCTTGATGCGAGCACTGCGGGAAATTAAATCAGTAAAATACAAGGCGGGCTTTCAATGATGAGAAGCCCCCTACCGGACTAAAACCAATTAGTCGGCATTAAGTCTTTTAAAATAATCAATCAGTCGGTAACAAAGCTCTATATATTGTATCGCTTGTACATTATCAACTTCATAGCCTTCTGCATGCGCCACTTTATTTCTAAGAACTCGCAATTCTTTATATAACTTGGCCTTTTTGGTTTTGATTAAAACTCTGGTAACCAATAACTCTTCAATAAGTTTATAACGGGTATCACTGT
>CBDUPD010000283.1:0-4234 GCA_965368985.1 uncultured Spongiibacteraceae bacterium
ATTTGCATCAGGTGCAGCAATAAGAATAAGCTTACATTTTTCTCCGAGTTGATCCTGTGTCAGTATTTGCAGCTGTTTACCTATTCCTGTGTGTTGGTAGCTCTTGTCAACGGCAAGGTCAGATAAATAACAGGCATAATGAAAATCGGTTATGCTGCGAGCAATCCCCACCAACTGCTCACCAGACCATGCTGTTACCATGAGGTTACTATTCTCAAGCATACCCTTTATGCAATTCAGGTCATCAACCGGTCGGCGATTGGACAGTGTTGACCGTTCAAGTAATGCTATAAACTGTTCTGGAGATAGGGGAGTGTTTATTTTGTAGTTGATTGTCATTTGTGAATATTAGCTCTACGTTTGATGTTTACAGTTGTCTCTCTTGCAATGGTCTTTTTAGATTAGCCATTCAGGTTTGAATATCATAATACCGCCTAGCATCATCATAACAGTTCCACTCAAGAGCTTGAGCCAGCGTCCGGTTTGTTCTGATAATTTTCGGCTGCTTAATGCAAATACTGCGGTGCTAACCATGAGTGTATCATCGGCTATATAGCCAAGAATGTATAACCCGAGATAAGCATAATGTTCTGAAGGGGCAAGCCCTTGTTGCGTGAGAACTGCTGTGTAAATAGCCGGAAGGCCTGCGGTACAGAGAAGCTCGATAAAGTTTACTACAATGGCTAGTGCGGCAACGCCAATCAATGAAGGGAGCAGGGATTTGGCATTCATAATAGTACGCATACGTGCGTATAAGCCGGGCTTGCTAGAGTCCGGAATAGATAGAGAGAACCCCTGCTCGGGTGAAAGAAAGTCTTTGATATTAATGGCACCGATAAACAGTGCAACACAGGCGAGAGTCAGGCGTAAAAATGTTGAGAAGCCGACCAGTAAAAAGATATTCAACCATGCGGCCATAAAGGCGTAGTAAACCGCACCACTGACCAATACAAATGTACCTGCGATAAGTGCCATGCGTTTTCGGTCATGTAAATGTACAAGTAAAGAGAGTAAAAACAGTAGTACCCACATTGCACAAGGGTTAAACCCATCGATGAGTCCCAGTGTTAGCGTGAATAAAGGCAGGCCAAGGCGATCAACACTGATAGTTCCCAGCGGCCCTGCCTGAATGCTATTTGGGGCTTTTGAATGCTTGCCAAGCAAGTTGGCTAACTCCGCTCCTGAATGTTCGGCATCTCTAAAACCGGCAAGAACTTTATTTTGGAACACAAAGGTTGGTACGCCAGGTGGCCAGATGCCGGCATTTTTGGATTCTCGTATCAGATCTTCACGAGCTTCTGCGTCATTATCGACTGAGCGAAACACAATATTAATCTCTGGATGTTGGCGTGCAAACATGGGGAGAAATGCTTTGGCATCTGCGCAGTGTGGGCAGCCATCACGTACATAGACTACAAGAGTATTTTCATTACGGGCACTATTATTTTCTTCGGCTGCTTGTGCAAGTTGTATGATTAATAGCATTCCTGTTAGAACTATAAAGGACGTAAAAATCCTTGGAAGTTTAATAAGTTGGCTTATCGAAATATTGGTCATCATTTTAAAGTTAATACTTTTGTTAAAAAGTTGTCTGCATCTGATTCATTGTTTTAGAGCCTGTCTTCTGAGTTGCCCCGGTTGCGTATCATCCAGATAATGCCAATAATAATCAGAGTAGGGTAGTAGAAACATAAAATAACTAAATAAGGGCTAGTGTGACGTAGAGCATATTGCCATCATAGGCAATAAATTCTCCCAGAGCAGAACAGAGCCAAAGTGTTAATAGCGGAATAATGATCAAGGCGGCAAGTCGTTTAGTCTTATGTAAGGTGATAGCAGAAAGAATCGTTAGTGCTATACCATAAAACGGCAGAAATGTGCCTGCAAGCTGTAAGATTCTATCTGTGTTATCCACAACACGACTTACCTTGTTGTATCGGCGGGCATTTTACGGTGCCATACGAGCAGAAAACACAGCAGTCGCCTGGTAGAGGTTTAAGTATGCTGTGGCAAGATTCGCATTCATAGAACCACTGGCAAGAGGTTGTGGGCATGGATTCAGTTTTTTGGTGGTCACATTCAGGGCATGTGATTGTCGATGAAAGTATTATGTTAGTCATACTATTGTCTTTATCAGCGCCTGTTAATAATGACTTGTTTTTTGGTAACCTGGCTGGTTTGAATGCAGGCTTATAGAAATTTGATTACGTCATGAGATGATGTAATCACTAACCCCCCGCAACTACCATTTGGAAAACCGGTTTTTTGTCGTTACGGGCATCAATCAGTATCAAGCAGCGAATGCCGTCAAAGTGTTCAGGAATGTTCTTGAAAAATTCATGTTTGCCAATCATAAAAGTTTGTTTACCCTGGTTGATTCGCATTTCAAGCATATACTGGTTATTTCCCAGATGTTTCATGGAGCCGATAGTTTTTGGTGTGCTGCCCGTTGGGTTGGCTATTTTTAATTTCAGGCTTTCTCCTGTGTATAAAGGATTAAGGCTGGCCGAAGAATCCAGCGCTCTTGCCATTGCCAATGTAAGAGCAGATTCGGCAGGTGGTAATTTATCACTTGTGCTAATGAATTTTTCACGCACCTTGTTTTGAATAGTGTCAGTTTCTTCGATGTCAGCTTCTCTTGCTGCTTGTTCTTTTTGAGCTTTTTCGGCTTTTTGTTTTTCTATATCAGCGAGACGTTGCTGTTCTTCTTTTTCTTTCTTAAGTTCATTATATTTTTCTTCACCGGCAAGTCGGTCTTCTTCAGCTTTTTTTGCATCAAGCTCTTTCTGTTTTTTTTCTGCAAGCAGTCTCTCTTTTTCAGCTATTGCAGCATTTTTTGCATCGATCTCTTTTTGTTTTTTTTCTGCAATCAATCTTTCTTCATCGGCTTTCTGTTGTTTTTGTTTCTCGATTTCTGCCAGCCGTTGTTTTTCAGCTTCATTGGCCTTGATCTCTTGCTCTAGCTGATGTTGACGTATTAACTCTTTTTTAGCGGTCTGTTCTTCTTTAAACTTTTTCTCTTCTGCCAGTTTTTGCTGAAGTTTTTCCTCTTCGGCCAGGCGTTTTTTCTCGGCTTCAGCGGCAGCAATACTTTTTTGTTTTGCTTCTTCAGCCAGGCGCTTTTTTTCTAATTCAGCTAAACGCGATTTTCTGCATCGGTGTTGCTTTTCTTTTTTTGTGCAGTTTTTGCCTTGCGTTTTGCTTCATCGGCTTGTTCTGCTTTCAGGGCGGCAGCTAAAGCTTCTTTTTCTAATTCGCTCTGGCTAACAACTTTTACCTTGGTGGGGTTTGCTTTTTCATCTTTCAGGTCTGCCAGTTCAATATGCATGGTATCAACATGGCTTTTTAATATGCGTTTCTGCTTACGTACATTGTTGAGATCTTTTTGTAGTTGTTTAATGGAGGCTTTAACTTTTTCAAGATTAAACTCGGCGCGCTTGGTTTCGAACTGAACGGTATTTAATTCGGATTCAGCTTGTTTATCGCCTTCAGCAGATAGCATGTTCAGTTTTCTGACTTTTAAAGCCCACTGCTTAAGGCTCATCTCAATCGATTTCTTTTCTTTTTCTTTTTCTTTTAAATCGATACTGATTTGTTTGCCCTGTTTCAGGGCTTGAATTTGTTTGGCTGATGTTGCTGTAATTTGTGCGCTGAGTTCCTTGATTTTTGCATCAATCTCGGGAGTCGCGTAAACAGCTATCGACAGACATAACATGCCTGTGAAGAGTAGTTGTTTGATGACAAATTGACGCATTGCATTATCCGCTTATGTAGTAACAAAAATAGTCACACCTTATTATAGTTTAGGCTACATTGCGTTCATGCTAAAGGGGCTAGTCTCCAATAGTGAAAGAAAAATCAATCTCTCTGATCAGGAGGCTGCATGTCTGGCCGCTCGTCTACCTGAGAAGATGCAATCGGCAATAGAAAGCCCGCTTACATATCCGCGTGAAGGAATACCAACCGCAGTTCTCCCTGCTGCATATAAGCCATTGATTTCTTTACCATCTTCCTTGATAACCCGGCCAGTATCTTCATTGACTTTAAGCCCACCCAGGGTTAATGATGGGCAGGGAGACCAAAAATAATGATACGAAACATTTACCGCATGGTAAGGGCCTTCTCCCAGTGGGGGCATATAGTCTTTGGGCTTGCCCTTTGGGTCCAGTTCATCTGAAGCTGCTATTCGATTGTATTCGGTGACAGTGTCTTGCAAGGTTTGTGGGTCTATGCC
>CBDUPD010000284.1:0-4233 GCA_965368985.1 uncultured Spongiibacteraceae bacterium
GGATATAGGGATATAGGCATGGCAATCTCCTCTGAACAGGATTTCATAAATATCGTAAAAAAAGCTGAATTTGAAGCCGATAGTAATATTGGGCTCTACAAGTTAAAACTCAGCCTTTTTGCATCACTCGGTTATCTGGTCATTTTTCTATTATTATTCAGCCTGCTGGGCATTACCGGCGGCATTGTGGCGTCTGCATTTTTCAGCACCACATTTTTTATTCTACTATTGAAGAAAAAACTTATCTTTGTGCTTCTACTCGCAATCTGGATATTACTTAAAGCTCTCTGGATAAAATTTGATAAAATTTCCGGGTTCGAATTAGCAAGAGATGAATACCCGAATTTGTTTGCCGAGATCGATGACCTTGGTAAACAGTTAAAAAGCCCAAAAATTCATAAAGTGATTCTTAACAATGAGCTAAACGCCGCAATTTACCAACGCCCTCGCCTAGGCATATTCGGCTGGAACGAAAACACCCTTATTCTCGGGTTACAACTCATGCTCACACTATCGCCTGATGAAATGCGCTCTGTAATAGCACATGAGCTTGGTCACCTATCTGGCAACCACAGTAAATTCAATGGCTGGATCTACCGTGTACGTGCTAGCTGGTCACGCATTATGCATGCATTTGATGATGCTGATTCATGGGGGGCTAAAATTTTAGGTAAGTTCTTCTATTGGTATTCTCCGCTTTTTGACGCCTACTCTTTTGCCCTGGCAAGAAAAAATGAATACGAAGCAGATGCAATTGCAGCAGAACTTACCTCACCAGAGATTGCCTCAAAAGCTCTTGTAAATGTTCATGCTACCTCACCATTTATTGATAGCAAATATTGGGATTCATTTTTTGAGCAAGCTGATAAGTTCGACAAACCACAGCATGCACCATTTGAAGGTCTGGCTGGATTTTTATCGAGTGAAGCACTTTCAAAAAAACAGATGCTCAATAATATCAAAGAGCAAATGCAACTAGAAACGCATTACGCTGACACCCATCCCAGCCTTAAAGACCGTGTAGACGCACTAAATGCCATACCGCAACTTCCCTCAGCACCCGAAATAAATGCTGCACAGGCCTGGTTTGATGATAGCTATTCAACCATCATGCAGCTTTTTGATAACGAGTGGATCGATAATAATCACGAAGCATGGAAAAACCGTTTTGAATACGTTTGTAGCTCAAAACAAAAACTCGAAGAATTTGACACCAAAACACCCACAGATCTGGATGATGATGATCTATGGAGTTACGCTTATCTCAGCAATGAATTTCGTAGCAGCGAACAATCACAACCACTATTTCATAGCTACCTTGAACGACACCCAAAAGACCCTGATGCTTCTTATTTTATAGGTATTCATTCCGCACTGAGCAACCAGGAAGATGCAATAGAACACCTGACCAACGCTTTGGAAAACCCCTACAATACAGAAAGTGCTGCAAGATTTGCTTTTGACTTTCTTGAAAAAAATCAGCGTAAAGATGAGGCCGAATCCTTCTGGCAAAAAGCAATGGAGAAATATCAGGTTCATCAACGTAACTACCATGAACGCAACAACCTGACCGAGAAAGACTCATTTGAATTACACCATCTTGACGACGAAAAACTGAACTTGCTTATTCAACAACTACAACAGACAGGCCTGGTAAAAAAAGCCTGGTTGGCTCAAAAACAGGTTAGTGATAACTCTCTGCCGGCAGTATATGCAGTTTCATTTTACACAACAAAATTTGTGTTATCAGTTGAAAAAATTCAGAATCAGGTAGCTAACGCTATCGAACTGGAAGAAATATTATTTGTTGTCTGTGTTGGTGATGACAACAAAAAACTTGGTAACAAGATCAAGAAAAAAGGCAGTCGAATTATTTAAATATACTATGTGAGAGTTGTATATAGAGCGGCACATTACTTCTCCATATACAACTCTCACAAAACAAATCATCATCACTGCCACATTAAGAAAAATCAGCAGCTATACAATATTCCTTGCGACATTTAACATGGCGATTATATATCAAACCCCGACTGCACTGCTTTAGGTGCTTCAACCACCTCATCAATGGCTTCAAGCTCATAACGAATAGACACAATCTCCATATCATGACCAAATGCAATATGTTGCAGCAAGGTGCCTCGCAAAGAGTCACCCGGCTGCAATGTCACTTCCTTATTCTGAAACTTCTCTAGCCAAGCATCATCTAACACAACCACATCAATGCTATTTCCCAGATGCTTTAACAACCATTTTGCATGCCCAAGATAATCAGGACGCTTAACCTGTAACAAAGCCTGGTTACGCTTTTGTATCGTCTGCTTAACCAAAACTTCTTTCACCATGATATCTGAAATCTCGATACCACCATGAACACTCACATCCCCCAGAGCACACACAAAGCTTGCCGTATCTTCTCCAATTAAATGGCGAGTTGCCTTGCGCAGCACATTGATATTTTTCAGCAGCTTACCTCGATTGGGTGTCTGATAGGCAGGAATTTTATTCACGTTGGATTTTTCAGCAATCTTGACCAGCTGCTTTTCTAAAACAGATATTTCTTTATCTGATGACAAGCTCCGTGTTTTAACACACCACTGCAACAAGGCAAATTTAGCTTCAACAAGAAAACAGCCAATGACCTGTTTATTGCCTATCTCCCTCAAGTCTTCATCAGGTAATTCACTAATCGTATTTCTGATAATACTTTTGAAACAATCTTGTTGAACGCCTTCCAATTGCAAAGAGTGTTTAACTTTCAAGCCAATAACTTCACACAAGGTTTGATCAATTGATTGTAAGGTATCAATCAAGTCACTCATCGACTTAAACACCCTGCACGGGTCGCCACCAGGCTCAAAATCGATAACCAGCTCAAAAAGGTCTTTGTCTTTAATTTTGTTTTTCACGTGAAGTTCATTGCTGCTCTGTATCGCGATAAAACACCAGAGTTGCTATTTCAAAATAGCAGCTCTGGCCAGAACAGCAATACTACTACGAAAAAGTGGTGGGGGGATTTATTTTTAAAATAGTTTAGTGTCTCAAATTGTGCAGGATTTCCAATAATAAATTGTCATACCTGTAGGAACGGGCTCCGGCTGAGAAGATATGTGACACTCACCTTTCGCAGCCGGGGCCCGCTCCTGCTTTAAGTCACCTATCCAGAGTTTCTGGACGTTACTCTCAACCAAATTCCTGCCTGCACGGGAATGATATCAATAGGAACAGTGGCAAGAACCAGAATCACTCTTAAATCAAACCTCTCTACACCTTCTCTAAAGACCTTCCAAAGCAGCAATACGTGCCTCGAGCTGCTTGACAGCCTCTTCTAACGCTTCAATTCTGCTGTCATCTACAGGCGCCATACTTGATGCTATCGCTGAGTCTTTTGCCAGAATAAATTTCTGAGGAAAAGCCCACTGCCGATAACGCTCTTCTCGCTGACCGGCCTGCCTCTCCATTTTTTCAACAAGAGGCGATTCGCCTTTTGTCATTATATTCAAGGCTTCAAGCAAGTCAGCTTCGCTTTTTACCATACGCTCGGTGCGCGATTTTAATTCCGCCAGTGTTTGTGGTCCACGCAACAAGATCATGCATAAAATACTTTGCTGGGCCTTAGTCATAGATAAACGACTTCTTGCACGCTGACTATAACGATCAGCTCTCGACCCCCTATCAGCAGAAACCCAGTCACTATCATATAAATCAAGCAGTGCACGTCCCACCTGACCCGTCTCAAGATTCATAACAGGTATACGATTCGTTTTTTGATTACATGCAAGCTTAAGCGCATTTTCAGTTAAGGGGTATTGATCAGGCGTTGTTAGCTCTTTCTCCATCAAACAGGCCAATACACGAACTTCAGTTGGATTCAAATCATAGAGAGGTGTTTTTTCGGTTTCCATAATTATATATCTTAATTTATTGTGATTGTTTTCATCGTTAAGTTTAGATGACCGTAAATACTCTGCAACACCGAATGCTACAAAAAATCTACCTCTCAGCTAACCACTTCTCTATCAAAACCGAAGTTTCTTCATATACCGGAGTACGACCAGCCACACCATAAAAACCATGATGCTCACTATCAAATCGCTTTAGCATTACCGGCACACCAGCCTCATCCATTTGTCTGGCATATAACTCAGCCTCATCTCTAAGAGGGTCAAACTCGGCAGTTATCACCAATGCTGGCGGCAAGTCCTGAAACGAATCCGCTAACAACGGCGAAAC
>CBDUPD010000285.1:0-4226 GCA_965368985.1 uncultured Spongiibacteraceae bacterium
AGCATTTCCATGGATTTCACGTAATTTTGACTGCTTTTTTGAGTTTTTCTGTCAATACTTTGACTGATGTCGGTATTGCCTCCATCTTCCGGCAATCTACCTACAGCAATGGAACTCAATCAACCATTAAGAATCTGATGATATACACACGAAAAACGTGCTTGAAAAATTTTCACTAGCCTCTATCTAGTGTTTATTAACATGTTTGTTCAAATGAGAGGATAATTAATCATGATGTATCAGGTAAGATGGTTTGCCATTGTTTGCATTTTCTTTTCAACCTTCTCTATCAATACCTGGGCCACCTTGCCCGCTCTTGATTCAGAGGGTAACAAGCTGCCTACTTTGGCGCCGCTTATAAAACAATCAACACCGGCAGTGGTTAACATAGCCACATCAGCCACTCAGACAAGAAATAATCCATTACTGGAAGATCCATTTTTTCGCCATTTCTTTAATATTCCCCCACAACAACGTCAACAACAGCGCAAGGTACAAAGCGCCGGTTCTGGCGTCATTATTGATGCCAAAGAGGGTATTGTGGTTACCAATCATCATGTGATCGAACATGCTGATGAAATCAAGGTTGGCCTGCATGACGGGCGTTCATTTACTGCCAAACTTCTGGGCTCAGACCCTGAAGTCGATATTGCTGTGCTGCAAATCAAGGCTGACAATCTGACTGATATCACCATTGCTGATTCTGATAAAATAGAGGTGGGCGACTTTGCTATTGCCATTGGCAACCCCTTTGGCCTGAATCAAACAGTTACCTCAGGCATTATTAGTGCGTTAGGCAGAAGCGGCCTGAATATGGAATCTTATGAAAATTTTATTCAAACTGATGCCTCTATCAATCCGGGCAATTCTGGTGGAGCCCTGATTAATCTGGCTGGCCAACTGATAGGAATAAATACTGCCATTATCGCTCCAGGTGGGGGCAATGTGGGTATCGGCTTTGCCATTCCTTCAAATATGGCCAAGAACAGTATTGGCCAAATTCTTGAGCACGGTGAAGTCAAACGTGGAAGACTGGGTATTATTATTCAGGATATTACCGACGACCTTGCTGAGGCTTTTGATTTGCCCTCACAAGATGGTGTTCTGGTTGCCCAGGTTCAGGAAGACTCAGCAGCCGCAGAAGCAGGCCTTGAAAGTGGTGATGTTATTTTGAAAGTCGATAACAAAGAGGTTAACTCTACCTCGCAGCTGCGCAATGAGATAGGCCAGCGCAGAATAGGGGATAAGGTTAACCTGTCGATTTATCGGAATGGTAAGAAACTGAAAATAGCTGCAAAGATCGACGATACCAGCAAATCTTCAAGCCTGTTTAGCTTCAATAGCAAAATAGAAAAACAGCTTGAAGGTGCCAATCTGGCAGAAATTGAAGGTGTTGGCCTGCGGGTTGAAAATGTAGAACCGGGGTCCAATGCCATGCTTTCAGGCTTACGTAAAGGTGATGTAATTGCCAGCGCTAACAAGCAGGTAGTTAACACGCTGGATGATTTACGCAAAGCCATTAAACGCGATAAAAACCGTTTGTTGCTTAAGATCTTCAGAGGCAATATGGCTTTTTATCTTGTGATTCGATAACAGAGTGATATTGAAGTATATCCCGCTATAGTCAAAAGACTATAGCGGGAACAATCAGGCTTACATATAAACAAAAACCAGTTCGTAAACCAATGCCGGCATCGCATCATTACCTACCTGGTGTACATGCGTTTCACAAGTCACCTTGGTTTTCTTCTCGCCAACTTCGATGGCTTTAATACGGCTGCGTGCATGAATTTCGTTATTTACCGGTACAGCCCCTAAAAAACGCAGCTTGTCTGAACCATAGTTCATCATATGGCCATAGCCTTCAACAATCGTTGTTACATCAGGCAATGACTGCATTTTACTCAACAAGGATAACAACAGAAAACCATGAGCAATCGTGCTCCCAAATGGACTTTCCGTTTTACAGCGCTCTTCATCAACATGCAGCCACATATCATCACCACTTAGCTCAGCGTATTGATTAATCAAAGCCTGATCAATCATCACTTTATTGCTCCACTCGCCAAACTCTTCTGAAACCAGTGATTGAAGTGCTTCAGAATCTTTATAGTTAATGCCCATTATCTCTACTCTCTTAATTGAGGGATGATTGATTATTTGCAATGGCCTGATAACAAACCAAGCATTGAAGGGCGCGAATTATAATTGAGGAAAGGTTTTGCTGCAAAAAAGAGTACTAAAAGGATCGCGGATTTTAATATTTACGTCTTTTAAGAAATAGCTTTAATGAATTCAGCCCAAGATTATCCAACAATTTTCTCAAAAAATATTTTATACACCTTATGTAATACCCCCATCGAATATCACCTTCAAACATACTATTTTCAACAAGGCTTTGTTTACACTCTTTAAGTGCAAGCCACTCCTGTTGTGTAGATACACCTGTTCCATCCATTTCGTTAACAACAAGTGGAATATAGTGGCCTTTCGCACCGGCTTTTATCATACGAACAACAAAATCATAATCACCAGCAATCTTGTAGGTTGCATTAAAACCTTTCAGTTGTTCAAAAACAGATTTTCTAACAACCATGGATGGATGTGAAAAAGGCATTCCATAGCCAATATTCTTTTGTGTAGGTTTCATCCGAATATCACCCAACTCTTTATCAATAAACCGGATATCTCCATGAACAAAATCATGGTCTGAATGCGTGTTTAAAAATTGCTCGGCTTGTTGTAAATAATTTTCTTCATTAATCAGTAGATCACCACTATTTGTATAACAGATAAGCTCATCTTGGGAATTTATCCAGCCTTTATTAAATGCATCATATATACCCTTGTCAGGCTCATTAATAATAGTGAACGTCTTTTCAGCGGCATCTTTTAACCAGGCTGCAATGTCGGGCGATGTTGAGCCATTAATAATAGTGACATTGGCATACTCACAAGGAGACACACTTTCAAGCGTTGCTTTCAATTCATCAAGATTATTATAAGTGCTAACAACAATAGAAATCATATATGTACGGTTTTGGAGAGACCTGAGTGACTTATAGTTACATGAAACATCATTGACTAAAAATTTTTTTTATCAAGTATGCTCCATTCTCCCTCAATAGCGCTATTTCTCCACTCGTTATCGTAAATATTCTGATATATTATTCATTTACCCGTAATTATTAAGGTTCGCCGCCCATCATGCTCAATCAAGGCTTTTTCAGAGAACATTCAAGCCTGTTGGTTTTGGCTCTTGCCATTTTTGACCTGACTGCATTGATTGCAACCAGCGTAATCTCTTACCAACCGGTGTTCCCCGATGAACCTCTGACCACTCGATATATTATCGCCATTCTGATTGGTGTAATGGCCGCGCTGGTTATTTTCCCGATGTTCAAGCTCTACAACGCATGGCGTGGTCTCTCAAGGTTTCATGAATTTAAAAATATTTTATTGGCGACAAGTAGCCTGTTTTTGCTACTCATAGTCATTGTCTTTTTAACAAAAACATCCGATCTCTACTCACGGATATGGACAGGCTGCTGGTATATCTCTTCCACGCTTTCAATCTGTGTTATTCATATGCTGTTACGCAATGTGCTCTCCAGCCTCAGAAAAAAAGGATTCAATTTACGACATGTTGTCATTATCAGTGAAAGCGGTGTTGGTCAGCAGGTATTAAACAAGGTAGATGCACTCTCAAAGAGTGGCTTTCATATCAGTTGTTACTATAGCGATGATGAAAGCCGCCCTGATTCCAACTTCGATTTCACGTTTAATACCATTGAAAATGGTATCAATAATCTGGGTAAGCAACAGATTGACCAAATCTGGCTGGCGATGCCACTTAGCGCAGAAAAGAAAGTAAAACAGATACTCCACTCACTGGAACACACGACCGCTGATATCCGTTTTATACCCGACCTGTTTTCTTTCCGACTTATCAACCACTCTGTCTCTGATCTGTTTGGCATGCCGGTTATTAACCTTTCTGTATCACCCATGGATGGTATGAACCGCATCATTAAAGATCTGGAAGACCGTATCATCAGCGCACTAATACTCATTCTTATCTCCCCGATAATGCTGTTCATTGCTATCGGTATAAAACTCAGCTCACCAGGGCCGGTTTTTTATCGTCAAGAGCGCGTCAGCTGGAACAGTACGCCTTTTAATATGTATAAATTTCGTTCCATGCCGGTAGATATTGAATCAGAATC
>CBDUPD010000286.1:0-4207 GCA_965368985.1 uncultured Spongiibacteraceae bacterium
CCAGAAACTGAAGAAGACCTTCAGCAACTAAGAAATCGTATACAGCAGAATCCGATATACAAAGACCATCTGGTCGATGAAGATCTATCTCTAACAGCCATCATCATAACTGTTGACACCTACTCGTCTATCAATGCAAAGGTTGATGAGCTGGCTGGGTTTGATGAAGATTTTGGTGAAATCTTTGAAGAAGAAACACCTCATAACAATGAGCTGACACACAACGAAAAGCCAAAGTTTCTTACCGGTGAAGAAGTCGGCGTCATTATAGAACACATAGACGCTGTTCTTGATAAACATCGTGCAGACAACTTCAAACTGAATGGCCTGGGCTCACCTTATCTGATGAATCTTTTGACGATTATTATCGGCAAAGATATGTTCAAGTTTTCAGCGATGGGCGTTGGTATTATCTCATTCTTTCTGCTCGTGCTATTTAGACGAGTTGTCATGATATTTTTACCTATTACGGTTTCACTATTGTCAGTCTATTTTACTATTGCACTAATGGCATTCTTTAACATGCCAATAACAACATCAATACAAATTTTACCTTCTTTCCTATTGGCTGTTGGTGTGGGTAATTCAGTACATATATTCACGGCTTTCTATCAGGGTATCAACAAAGGGTTAAATAAGGCGGACGCACTGTCTTATGCACTTGGCCATTCAGGTCTGGCGGTCGTTATGACAGGCTTAACAACCGCAGGTGGCCTGTTGTCTTTTATCAGCGCCTCAATTAAGCCTGTTAGTGATTTTGGCATTATTACACCTATAGGAATCATGTGTGCCTTGTTCTTTTCATTAGTACTACTGCCGGCAATGATAGCTGTCGTTCCGATAAAAAACACAAAAATCAAGGATGACTCTAACTCACTCAATCAGAAATTTTTATCCCGCTGTGCAACTGTATCGACTGACCACCCTTATCTGGTCATTCTATTTTGGTTGATACTGTTAGTGCCCAGTCTGATGCTTGCCTCTCAAATTCGGGTCAGTCACTTTCCTTTAAAATGGTTCCCGGAAGACAGTGTATTCCGGCAAAGCACTGAAAAAATGGGTGATGAAATGGGTGGTTCCAACTATATGGAAATCATCATCGACACTAAAAAAGAAAACGGCCTGCACAATCCCGAAGTATTGCATGCCATTGAAAATGCCATGAATCTATCTCAAGAAGTGAATGTTAATGGCGTACAGATAGGCAAGGTAATGTCACTTGTTGATATCAATAAAGAACTACATCAGGCGCTTAATAGCAACAACCCCGACTATTATGTGATACCTGATGACCCGGCATTAATCTCTCAAGAATTATTGTTATTTGAAAACTCTGGTAGTGATGATCTTGAAGATATTGTCGATACACAATTCAGCAAAGCACGCATCACCATGAAAGTACCATTTGTCGATGCAACCAAATATCCACCTTATCTTGATGTGCTTGAAAAAACAGTACAAGACGCCATTGGAGATACCGCAGAAGTCACCTTTACCGGTGTATTGGTAATGATGAGCAGAACGGTTGTTTCACTACTAAACAGCACTATTACTGCTTACATCATTGCGTTTTGTATTATCACTCCCCTGATGATTCTTCTGGTTGGCTCTTTAAGAACAGGGTTAATCAGCATGATCCCCAATCTAACCCCTATTGCTATTACTATGGGATTAATGGCTGCTCTGGATATACCACTCGACGCATTCACACTATTAATAGGCTCTATTGCTCTTGGTCTCGCTGTTGATGACACCATTCACTTTATGCACAACTTTCAACGTTATTATGCAAAACTGGGGGACTCTAAAAAAGCGATAGAAGAAACATTAAAAACAACCGGGCAAGCGTTGTTATTTACCTCTCTGGTATTATCAAGTGCCTTCTTTATTAACATGATGGCCACAATGAACAATCTGTTTGCCTTTGGATTACTCACCGGTTTTTGTATTATCATGGCGTTTTTAGCTGATGTAACATTGGCACCAGCGCTGGTAACCTTATTAACAAGAATGAAAGAGAGAAAATTATGTACAAAAAACTTAGCAAATATTTAAGCTTTTCATTTATTCTTTTTGCAAGCCTGCTGCTGTCAGTAACAAGTTCTGCTGCTGACCTTACAGCTCGTGAAATCATGCAAAAAGTGAAAGACCGTGATACCGGCAACAACTCTGTGTCCGAGATGGAGATGATTCTCATCGACAGCAAAGGTAATAAACGAATTCGTAAAATTCGTTCTTATGGCAGGGATTCACTAACAAACAAGGAAGACTCTGAAAGCATTATGTTCTTTCTCTCCCCTGCTGATGTTAAAGGCACCGGTTTCTTAACCTATGATTTCGATGACAGTACAAAAGATGATGACCAGTGGTTATATCTGCCAGCCCTGAAAAAAGTTAAACGTATTGCCTCTTCAGACAAAAGCAGCAGCTTTATGGGATCAGATTTTACCTATGCAGATATGAGCAGCCCAAACATTGAAGACTATGATTATAAAATCATGAAAGAGAGTGAAGTTAACGGTGTAAAAGTTTGGCAAATAGAATCAATACCTAAAACAGAAGATGAAATAAAACGTACAGGCTACACCAAGTCAGTGATATTTGTTCGTCAGGATAATTTTGTTGTTATACGTGGCGTTAACTGGGTTAAAAAAGGTGATCGCCTGAAATATATGGACATTAAAAAACTTGAGCTGATTGATGGTATTTGGGTATCTACCGAAGTGACCATGACCACTAAAAAAGGAAAACAAACCCTGCATAAAAGTATTATTCGCTCAACCAATATGAAATTCAACCAGACGCTTGAAGAAGACCTGTTTACACAGCGCCGCTTAAGTAAAGGCTTATAAAGTCTGATTTGATACCAGAATAAACAGCTACTTTTACCTAAAGGCAACATGAGAGAATCGTTTGAATGACAAAACCCGTCAATCCAATACCTCAAAACACACAAGATAAAATTCTTGATGTTGCCGAGGCGCAATTTGCAGCCAAAGGTTATGCTGGAACCCGACTTGATGTAATAGCAAAGATTGTGGATATCAAACGACCTTCTTTGCTTTATCACTTTCCAAATAAAGGTGAGCTTTATATCGCTGTATTAGATCGCCTTTTTGAGCCTCAACTAGAGATAATCAAAACAGTTCTCGAGCAGAATTATGATAGTGAGCTTCTGAAACTGGAAGCCATTACAAGGCACTGGATAGCCTGGGCAATTGATAACCCTCATTATACCAGCATGTTAATGCATCATACTGCATCTGAGTTTCGCGACGAGTTCTCGTTTTGGGAACGCTCAAGTCAATTGGTAGCGTTATTAGAAGACACCCTGAAAAAGGGTATACAAAAAGGTGAAGTGGCCAATATCACAACAGCCAGCCTATTCTCCCTAATCACGGGTTACACCGCCTTTTATCTGGTTATAGGTAAAGAACCCCATGAGAAAACACTTAATGATACTGCTACCACCGACCTCAGCACTGACTTGATGAGCCTGGTTTCCGCACTTCTACAACCTAAAATAACACCGTAAACTCAGACAATACCAGACAAGCTCAACTTTAACCGATACTGTTACTGGCTATCTAACTACTCATGCCATTTCTCTGCCTTGGCAATATGTTTGCTTGCCTGCACCACCGAATCCGGATTCAGTGAAATAGAATCGATACCACAACCCACCAAAAATTCTGCAAACTCAGGATGATCAGAAGGTGCCTGTCCACAGATACCCACTTTACAACCATGCTCGTGTGCCACCATAATCACTTTCTCAATCATGCCTTTAACCGCCCTGTCTCTGGCATCAAACAGGGGCTTCAATTCAGCAGAATCTCTATCAATACCCAATACCAATTGTGTCAGGTCGTTACTGCCTATTGAGAACCCATCAAAGCGCTCACAAAACTCATTAGCTAGAATGATATTGGATGGAATTTCACACATCACATACACTTGCAAACCATTAACGCCACGCTCAAGCCCTGCTTCGGCCATCACTTGCAACACCTTGTCAGCCTCACCCGGGGTTCGACAAAAAGGTATCATCACCACGATATTATCGAAACCCATCTCTTCACGCGCTTTTAATATCGCCTGGCATTCAAGCATAAACGCTTCACGATAAAGCGGATGATAGTAACGGGATGCTCCGCGTAAACCCAACATCGGGTTTTCTTCTTCTATCTCAAAAAACTCTCCACCT
>CBDUPD010000287.1:0-4184 GCA_965368985.1 uncultured Spongiibacteraceae bacterium
TTTTCTTATTGTAGGCACTGGCGCAGGTGCCATGACAGCCGGAATTGTAGGACATGATCTTGGCGCCAATGTGTTGCTTATTGAAAAGAGCCCTCAATATGGTGGGTCATCAGCCATGTCTGGTGGTGGCCTCTGGATACCTAACAATCATATGATGGAAGCAGCCGGTTTTACAGACACATTTGAAGAAGCGTATAAATATACAAAAGGTTGCGTTGGTGATGAAGACGTATCCGACAAACGCTTACGTGCCTATCTGGAAACTGCACCCGAAGCCATCAAATACTTATGTGAAAAATCACAAGTTAAACTGCACATAGTGCCAGATTATGCCGATTACTATCAGGATGTACCCGGCTCTACTGAAGGTGGCCGCTGTCTTGAAGCTTCTGCATTTGATGCAAAACAACTAACAGAAAAAGAATTTCTTGAGATGCGCCAAACACCCCCTCAAGAGCTTATTCAAAATCGTATCTCGATGGTTATCTCTGAAGCTCAGGCTTTTCTTTCACGCTCTCCTGGTTGGGCAGGCTTATTCGCAAAGCGTGCTTTTGAATATATGTCAGACATGCCCTGGCGATTCAAGTCAAAACGTGACCGTCGCTGCGCAATGGGTAACGCCTTAATTGGCGGAATGCGTTTATCATTGAAAGATCGAAATGTACCCATCTGGTTAAATACTCCTGCCAAAAAACTGATTACAGAAAATGGCCGGGTAGTTGGCGTTCAATCAGAAAAAGGTGGTGTACCCTTTAATATTCATGCACCAAAAGGCGTATTGTTTGCCGCCGGTGGTTTTGATAATAATAAAGCCATGCGCAAACAATACCTGCCCAACCCTACCGAGACCCAATGGAGTTGCGGCAACCCCTACTCTACCGGTGATGCTGTTACGATGGCACAAGAAGTTGGTGCCGGCCTTGAGTTAATGGATGAAGCCTGGTGGGGGCCAACCGTGGTGGTTCCTGGTGAAGAACGTGCACGTATGTTAGTTATCGAAAAATCACTGCCTGGCGGCGTTATGGTGAACAAGAATGGTGAGCGTTTTGTTAAAGAAACAGCGGCCTACAACGACATAGTCAAGGCCATGCAGGCTAATCATAGTGAAGAATCTCCCTGTGTACCGGCCTACCTTATTTTTGATGCTACCTTCCGTAAAAAGTACCCTTGCGGCCCTCTCCTACCCGGTGGTCAACAGCCTGACTGGATGGTGCCTGAAGACATTAAAGAACGTTTTATCAAAAAAGCTGACTCTCTGGAATCTCTTGCAGGAAAAATGGGCATTAATGCCAGAAACTTGCTAGAAACGGTTAATCGAATGAATCAATACGCCAAAACCGGTGTTGATGAAGAATTTGGCAGAGGCGAAAATGCTTTTGACCGTTTTTATGGCGATACCTCTGTAGAACCCAATCCATGTATGGCAGAAATTATCAAACCACCCTTTTATGCCATTGAAGTCTTCTCTGGTGAACTTGGCACCAAGGGAGGGCTCAGTGTTGATGAAAAAGCTCGCGTTCTTACTGAATCAGGTGAAGTTATTCCCGGTTTTTATGCGACAGGCAACTGCTCTGCGCCGGTAATGGGACGAACCTACCCGGGCCCGGGATCAACACTGGGGCCAAGCACCACATTTGGCTATATTGCTGTGCATGATGCCTTGTCAGAAGCTTAGACAATCCCTCAACCCTCTCGCTCTAGAGAGGGTTAAATTGCCTATGAAAAAGTTATGATAATTTGGCCTAATTGATGAATGGATATGTCTGTTAGATTATGTAGCTCTCTGTTCAAAAGGTTCTGACGACGCACACCTCTCTTACTTACAGTAACTTTCAATATTGCAGCCACTCTGGCCACATATTGGTGAACTCCCTACACCAATAACAAAACCCTAATCGAACAATTCACTCTAAAAAAACACCTTATTAGAATAAGTTATTAAAATCGTGTCACTTTACAAACTGATTATAAGCAGATCAAATACACTCCTGTATGTTTCATTAACCAATGCAATGTTTCACTGATAAAACCATGAATAATAATAAACAAAGTTCAGGTAGCCTGTTAAGGGAAAAAATAGAAAGCCAGTTTGGCGTCTGGGGACATATCGTTTACAAAAATGCATGGCTGACCATTTTTATCATGGTTGCGATAACCGCTGCATTTGCCTACCAGCTTCCCAATATTGATGCCGATACCTCAACTGAAGGTTTTTTATATGAGGATGATCCGGTACGCGTTCGATACGACAGTTTTCGACAACAGTTTTCAAACGATAATAAAACACTTGTTGCAGTTGAAACCGATGATGTTTTTGATGCAGAGTTTCTACAACGTTTTAAAGAATTTCACGAAGAGTTGGAGCGCGACGCCCCCTACCTTGATGAAGTCGAAAGTCTTATCAATATGCGTGAAACCCGCGGCGAAGGTGATCAACTAATTGTAAAAGACTTTCTTGAAGATTGGCCTGAAACAGAAGAAGAACTTCAGGCAAAGAAAAAGGCAGCATTAAGCAACCCCGTTTATGTGGGCACCTATCTATCAGCTGATAGCAAAATTATGGTACTAAGTCTTAAAACCCATGTTTATGTCACTGAACAAGATGAAGAGGATGAAATCGGTGGTTTCGACGAAGATTTTAAAGATAGCTTTGATAGTAATGATGCAAAACCTCAACTTGAACAGTTAGGTAGCGACAGAGAAAAAGAGTTCTTTCTGGCTGTTAAAAAAATCATCGATGAATACAACAAACCCGGATTCCGGGTCTATGCTATCGGTGGTGCATTTGATGCTGCCTGGTTCCTTAATATGGTGAGTGACGAAATGAGTCGCTTTACCGGTATTTCCATTCTCGTTATTGCCATGTTTCTCGCTCTTCTATTTCGTCGACTTGCCATGGTTTTTCTTCCATTAAGCGTGTCGCTGCTAGCTTTGACAGTAACCATGTCTATCATGGCAATTATTGGTATTAAAATCAGCTTCTCAATGCAAATAGTGCCATCGTTCCTGCTCGCTGTTGGTGTCGGTAATTCTGTGCATTTGTTTACCGTTTTCTACCAAGCCATTAATCGTGGAGACAATAAAGAAGATGCCCTGTCACATGCCTTACAACACTCCGGTCTTGCTATTGTAATGACAGGCCTGACAACGGCTGGCGGCCTGCTCTCATTCCTGTCATCAGAAATGAAACCGATAGCAGAATTTGGCACCATTGCTCCACTGGGTGTTATTTTGGCATTAATGTACTCACTGATTTTATTACCGGCGCTTATTGCCGTCTTTCCAATGAAGATCAACCGTCAGGAAGAACGCAATGATACTTTTTTGCGACGAAACCTGGTTAGATGTGGCGACATGGCAATCACCTATCCTAAAACGGTAGTTTCTATCTGGATAATTCTTGTAGGTATTGGCCTGGCCCTGGCCATGCAGATTAACTTTTCGTTCTATCCTTACAAAAATCTGCCTGAAGATCACTTTTTACGTCATTCTATCGAAATGTTTGATAGCAAAATGGGCGGCTCGGCACCACTTGAAATTGTTATCGACACCGGTAAAGAAAATGGCATTAAAGACCCGGAAATTCTCAAACTGATGAATGATATTCACACCTACGTCAAAGATAGAGAATTTGATAATATTACTATATCAAAAGCTCTCTCTATCGTTGATATCAACAAAGAACTGCATCAGGCGCTCAATGAAAACAAACCTGAATTCTATACGATTCCTGATGACGCTAACGTCATCGCACAAGAACTGTTATTGTTTGAAAATAGTGGCGCTGACGATCTGCAAGTAATGGTAGATTCACAATTCAGTATGGCCAGAATGACCATGAGCATGTCATTTGTCGATGGCATCTATTACCTGCCTGTTATTAAAGAGATAAAGCAGAAACTCACAGAAACACTCGATGGAAAATCTGACTTTTGGGTAAGCGGTGTTATTGACCTGGTATTTAGTGTTTTTTCCAAACTTTCCTATAGTCTTGCATCATCCTATGCCATTGCCTTTTTAATCGTAACGCCTCTTATGATTATTTTAATTGGTAATCTAAAGGTTGGACTTGTCAGTATGATACCAAATCTGGCCCCTATTATTATTACACTGGGAGTAATGAGTCTTGTTGGCATTGAACTAACAACCGCTACCCTGCTTACCGGAAGTATCGCATTAGGCTT
>CBDUPD010000288.1:0-4172 GCA_965368985.1 uncultured Spongiibacteraceae bacterium
GAAAGGTAGTATCACTGCTGTATTCTGACGAATAATCATCAGGACAAGTCATAAAAAAACCGGCGCAATGGCCGGTTTTTTTATGACATGGTTTACTTACATCGTCGCTACTGTAGAAATCAAAACAACCAGCAGAACACCAAATACCGCGTACATAATGCGTTTGTTGCGCATATGTTTGGCTAAAATAATATCATGTGGATCATGGGCGGTATTGCCGGCTGAGGTTGGCTTTGTCACCCAGTTTTTTGCACCATGACCATCAAGTGTGCTGCCGCCAATACTATTCACATCAGTAACATCACACATAACCGTACGTTTTTTATCGGTGGGTAGTTGCTTATTAACTGGCGCGATAACTTTAAAGGTAAGAATATCGAATCTTACTTCATCTCCATCGTTTAACTGGGTTTCTTTTAGGCGCTTACCATTAACATGGCAGCCATTAGCAGAATCAAGATCTTTCATATGGAGCGTGGTATCTGTACCAATAAATTCCACATGTCGACGAGAAAGGTGTGAGCCGGGAATAGTAATATCGCATGTGCTGTCACGACCAAGAACAACCTTGCCAGAGACCTTAAAAGTTTGGCCGTCAAGCCAATTGCCCACAGCCTTTAAACGCCATGTGTTTTCTACTTTTTCGTTAACCAGAGTATCCCGCTCAGTGGGTTGCAGCTTCTTTAAGGCCTTTTTAGGATTGATAATCTCAAACAGGGAGTTACCAATCTGGATTTGATCACCGTGTTTGATAGGGAGTTTTGACCCTGGAGGAACAGGTTGGTCATTGATAAATAGTGGCTGGTTAAATGTCATATCAGCCAGATAAACACGCTCACCGTCAGGCTGTATTTTTACCCGAGCTTCGTCAGAGGTTGTAGATATAAATTGCAGGTCACCGCTATTATCATTAGCGATAATAATGTCGGTTTTTTCAAGCCAAACCGCAGTTTCCGGTTTGCCTTTTTCCTGAATCCTAAAAGCGGATGTCATATTCCCCTCATTAGAAATAGTTTGATAATTACCTGATTGTAATCAAATCAAGGAAAAAGGCTAACATTTTATCAAAATTTCTTTATTTAATATGAGCTTGCCTATTAATGCTTATTACTTTTTGAATACAAAAACCTTAAAACCCTCCTGTTTGAGTAATAAAACAGAGGCTGAAAACAGCTTATCGGCAATCTTTTCAATTCCAATAAACTGATTGGTAACGATATATGCCTCTCCATTTGGCTTTAATAATGAAGATGCTTGCTGTGTAAATATCTCGGTTAGACTTTTTGTATGACCGAAACCTTTATGAAAAGGAGGATTGCACAGCACGAGATCATATTTTTTTTCTCGATGCTTTGCATGATCATCAGCAAATACTTCACCACTCATGCTGTACATCTGAAAATTACTCAAGCAAGAGTGTATGGCGGCGGCATTGTTATCGGTTGCATCAATCCGTTGAAAGCCTAACTCTTTGGCTTTTATCGATAGATAGCCATAGCCACAACCTAAATCCAGAACCTCAAGGGTATCAATAGCCTGTTTATTCTTCGACAGTGCCTCAATTAATAACTCACTACCTCGATCTATTTTATTCCAGCCATAAACGCCGGGTTTGGTATAAAATTCTGTATTGTTTATACACAACTTTTGGAGTTCAGAATATTGAGCTTCTGAAAGGACTTCTGATTGGGCGTATGGTGTCTCTATTTCGACTAAATGTAACTGCGATTTATATTTTTTAATCGAGATTCTACATTCATAAGATGATTGAATTTTACTGCAGAGACTCTTTATTCCTTCATTTTTGTAACCAATTAAAATCAGCTTGCCATTTTTTTTAAGGTGTTTAAAAGCTTCAGAAATAATATGTAAATTAATGGCTTTTTCTTTTGCGATTCTTAATACAACAGAGTCAATAGCGGTTAGGTCAAAGTTGCTGAAATCAAAATCACTGAAGATCGTGTCGGGATAGATGGGTTGAAGTTGATCAACGATATCAATTCGATTACTTATTATATTTCCACGAAATAAAGGTGGTGAAAAACCGGAAGTATTTTCATCGGCACACCATATAGATTGCGCGGTACAGTCTCGCAAAACCTGATCGAGTATTTTTATTTCAGGATTCATTTGTAGATTTAAAATTGCTCAATTTCCCTTGTGTTTAATGCCCGCCATTCACCAGGAGACAGTGTGTGATCTAATGTGATATCTGCTATCTGGTACCGATGTAATGATTGTACCCGATTGCCAGAAGCAGCGAACATACGTTTTACTTGATGATATCGACCTTCAGTAATAGCTATATCACATAAGTTATTATCGATAGGTGTTATATGAGCAGGTAAAGTGGGTTTATCTTCGCCATGAAGCATAATACCCATTTCAAGTTTATTAATATCTTCCTGGTTGAGTGGTTCTGCCAGCTTTGCTCTGTAGTATTTCATTTTGCATTTATCAACTTTCTGTTTTGGGCTGGTCACCCGGTGACACCATTGCCCATCACTGCTAATTAATACAAGTCCCGTGGTATCGGCATCTAATCTGCCTGCAAAATGCAGCTTTTTATGCGTTGAGGGCAAGAGTCGTAAAGCAGAGGGGTAACCATCATCATCATGAGAACAACAGTAGCCTGCAGGTTTGTACAACATAAAGTATTCTTCGGTAGGCCACTTAATTAATTCGCCATTTAATATAACGACATCATCAGCCGAAACTTTAATTGCAGGATTGCTACAAACAACACCATTAATGCTGATTTTTTTATCTCTGGCAGCCTGTTTTACATCCTTTCGGCTTAATGGTGTTGACTGACTAATGAATTGATCAATACGCATTAGACTAACAAACCGGGTTGTAGAATTGATTGCCAACCTAAATTTTCAGCAGTATGCATGAAATCATCCGTTGGCTTTGCTGAAATTTTAATTTCTTCATGAGTAAAAGGGTGTGTAAATGATAATTCACAGGCCGCTAATAATAAACGGGAAGAGTTTAATTGCTCTTTAAAGAAGCGATTATGCAGGCCTTTCCCGTATTTGGCATCACCAATAATCGGGTGGGAAATATGCTTCATATGGTAACGTAATTGATGTCGCCTGCCGGTAGCAGGTTGCAATTTCACAAGACTATATCTGCTTTTGGTATATTTTTTATCTACAACGAAGTCAAACTCACTTTGTTTCAGTGTTGTGAGCTGTGTGATCGCCTCTTTGGGAGCAGCATCAACATTCTTGTCATATTTATCTTTAATAGATTTTACCGGGTGATTAATAAGCAAAGTGTCAGGTGTATAGCCCCGAACAATAGCGACATAGGTTTTTGATACATTTTTGCTGGCAAACCGGTTTTGCATTTCTGTTGCTGCCGACTGGCTTAAGCCAAAGAGAAGAACACCAGATGTCGGTTTATCAAGTCGATGTACCGGATAAACATATTGGCCAATCTGGTTACGGAGCATTTGAATGACAAACCGGGTTTCATGTTTATCAATAGGGCTACGATGAACCAGTAAACCAGACGGCTTATTGATCGCAATATAGTCATTATCCTGATAGATAATCTCTAGTTTCATGGAAGCATGATACCATTTATACCTGTGTTATTAAGATATTACACAATTCATATGCTACTGATTTGGACCAGATGATGATTATTACAGCCAGTGAACTAAGTCCCAACAAGTTGTATCACACAATGATACAGACGATTATACCGCGTCCTGTTGCCTGGGTGCTAAGTGATAATGGCTTACCTGATGATAGTGAAAACAGGTTTAATCTTGCTCCTTTTTCTTATTTTACACCGGTAAGTAGTCATCCCCCAATATTGATGTTGTCTGTTGGAAAAAAACCGGATGGATCTCCGAAAGATACACGGCTTAATATTAGTGAAAGGCAAAAATTCGTTGTTCATATCGTTGATAGCACCCAGGCAGAGGTTGTAACCCAAAGTTCTGCAACACTCGAACATGGTAATTCAGAAGTTGCCAGTCTTAATCTAGAGCTTATTGATTTTGAAGGGTTTTGCTTACCCCGACTTTCCTGCTGCGATATCGCCTATGGGTGTGAGCTTTATGAGATAAAAGAAATCGGCCATGTTCCCCAGGCGCTTATTTTTGGATTGATTACACATATATTTATTGACGATAAGCTTATTGAAGGAGATCTGTG
>CBDUPD010000289.1:0-4156 GCA_965368985.1 uncultured Spongiibacteraceae bacterium
AGAGATATTCTGGCGGTCGAATAATATATTCTATAAAGTTAGCTTATTTTTGTTAGAAAGAAATAACCGTATTTCATGAGAAAAATTTATGTCTAATAGAGATGACCTGCCTTTGGTTTATTCCTGCTCCGGGTGCTCCAATATTGCTCAATTAGCCAATAAAATTGCAGTTGATTTAGATCGTGCAAATATCGCAGAAATGTCATGTATTGCTGGTGTTGGAGGCAATGTTCCTGCATTGGTCAAAAAAGCAAAATCCGGGCGTGATATTATTTCCATTGATGGGTGTCAACTTCAATGTGTAAAAAACTGTCTATCTCTGCATGACATCCAACCCACTTTAGACTACACGTTAACCGAATATGGAATCAAGAAACGTTATCAGGTTGATTATCATAAGTCTGATGTGCTTAAAATTACTACAGATATAATTTTGGCTATTGATGGTTAGCAGCGAGAGATAATAACCCAGGTCAAAAGATCAGAAAGGAATAAAAACTTACCAAATGCAGACTTTTCAGATATTACCAGGAATGCTAAATCATGCAGATATCGGGATACGAGTCTCATTGTATATCTGTTTATGATAAATATTAGCCAGTATAAATAGATTTTAATGTCGCAATTTTAGTCATAAGTGCGCCGATTCACTTTTACGTGGCTAACGTCATTTCATTATAAACTTCACGGGATGTTTTAAAGTCTAACGCTTTGCGAGGTCGTTGGTTAAGCAAGTATTGTATATCAATAACCTGATTATCTGTTACCTTATCCAAAGCCTGATCTTTGGGCAAATGTTGTCTTGTTAGCTTATTCTGATTTTCATTCAACCCTCACTCCCATGAATGATAAGTATGAGCAAAATATGCATTCACATCTAATACCTCCTTGATATTCTCGTGGTAGGCAAACTCCTTGCCGTTATCGAAGGTAATAGTATGTAATTGAGCCTTGTATCAGCAGTACTCGAGATAGCTGATGTGAAGGCTGAGATTCACCAAATTAACATTAAGTGGATAATCTATGGGTGAGTTTGTGGTTAATTTTGGTGTGTTAGTAGTCACTATTCCTAATAAATCGCAAGTAGTTGAAATCATTTTTATTAAAGAAGTGGGTCTTAGGTCTAACGCTTGATTTTTTTTAATGAAAGGGATTGTTCTTGGAAATAAAAAAGCCCGAACAGCTTATTAGACTGTTCGGGCAAAGGGTTATTTGGCTTAGAGTGTTAAGTCAAGAGAGGCGGTGAAAGGAACACCGTCATTATCATCTCCGCTGATTACAAGTGAGATGTTCAGGGCTGTATTGGCAGATATCGAGATTTCAGCCGAGTCAGACACGATGCTCAAGTTGCTGGTATTGGCTAACATGCTTGCACCATTCAGTTGAGAGTAGAGTCCGAAAAGGCTACCTGTATCACCAAAGGCGTTGAATAGCGCGACCACATCACTGCTTACGATATTGTCGTTTTCAATAGCGGTTTCAGTAAATGCAGTTTCGTAAAATTCGATAATATCGACAGATTCACTGACATCATTACTGGTTAGTGTCATATTGCTAATAACGGTATTTGCCGAATTAATCTTAACCATGTCGAATTCCATGGCTGTGGTTGTAGTCGAGCTAATGCCATTAAAATTGTTGTTTACGCTATAGGTAGAGTAATAAGAACCAGTTATGTGGGTGTTGTCTGTTACATTGGCAAGCCATGTACCTCCATTGTTAGTGATAACACCATCTGTTACAGAGAGTGAACCCGCACCGTAGCATGATGAGTTATATTCACCGTCTACCAGAACAATAGAACAAGCCATGCGGAATGAACCCTGTGTTTCTGTATTGGCCGTATCACCTGTTCTGGAGTTGCTTGTTGACGCTGAATCAATATAGTTTTTTGTTGTCATCATCCACAGGCCTTGCAGATCTTCATCGTTGGATGTGTCTGCAGCATAACTAGTGGTATCAAAACGATCAAGTACAGGAGCAATAGCTGTAGGAGTTGGCACATCTTCAGGTGGCACACAGGCAGCTAAAAGGCAAACGCTAGATAATAGAAGTGTTGTTGAAATTTTCATAATTAATCCTTTAATTGTTTGAATCAACGTCATGTTGATTTTTTGGTTTTTAAGTCTGGATGATGAAGGTTTACCATTTGAGACCCAAATCATCTTTTACTGATATTGAGTTTAGGTAAGTGTACATAATTGTAAAATTCTAATTTGGAATATCAGGTATAACAGAACGGGAATAAGCGCTGTATGCTAGACTCTGTTTATCTTAAGGGTCGGATAGTAGAATAGTGAGCACCTTAATAATAAATGAACGTGAAGCCAGATATGTTGCCTGAAACAGGTTTTGATAAAAAACAGCTGCAAGAATTGCAAGCTTTCTATGCAATAGATGAGATTCTTGTTGGTGATGAATTCAGTTATATGGCTGAAGATGAAAGCCATGCGCTTAAAGGCAGGTCTTTATGCATTTTAACTCCCAAAACGCATCAACAAGTTGTTGATACTGTTCAGTGGGCAAAAGCCAACAATATAGCGATTGTACCGTCAGGTGGAAGAACAGGCTTGAGTGGTGGTGCTTGTGCTGGTAGTGGTGAGGTGGTGCTGAGCATGGGCCGATTGAATGCCATTGTAGATTTTGATCCCGTTGCCGGGCTGGTTACTGTTGAAGCTGGTGTGATACTTGAAGACCTGCAGTGTTATGTCGCCGAGGAGGGTTGGTTCTATCCGGTTGATTATGCATCAAAAGGCTCGGCACAAATCGGTGGCGCTGTTGCAACCAATGCCGGAGGCTTGCGTGTATTGCGCTATGGCATGACCCGTGATTGGGTTGCAGGATTAAAGGCGGTGACCGGAGCGGGTGAAACAATTGATATTAATCGTCATCTGATAAAGGATAATGCCGGGTATGATGTAAAAAACCTTATTATCGGTTCAGAGGGCACATTGGCAGTTGTTACACAGGTAACCCTGAAACTGACACGCCCAATGCCTCCTCAACAGACAATTTTTGTGGGTGTGAATAGTTTACAAGAATTGGTTCAGGCATTTACAAAAGTAAGAGCCCTGGTGCCATTAAGTGCAGCCGAGTTCTTTTGTGATAATGCTATGTATTATGTGACTGATAAGCATGGTATGAAAAACCCGCTATCACAAAGTTATGCCTATTACCTTTTGTTAGAGCACGATAGTCAATCACTGAGTATAGAGACTTTAGCCGATGTGCTTTTTGACTATGCAGTTGTTATTAGCCAGAGTGATCAGCAAACAAAAATGCTATGGCAGTTAAGAGAGTTGATATCATCGACGATTAATCCTTATAAACCCTATAAAAATGATATCGCTTGTCGTCTATCAGTACTTGATGTTTGGCTTGCTGATCTTGAGAGTGGATTTCCTGGTGTAAATAGCGATGTGCAATTTGTCTGGTTTGGACATCTGGGTGATGGTAATGTACATCTTAATGTGATTAAACCTCAAGCAATGAGTGATGAAGTATTTGTCGCATGCCTTGATGATTTCAGTCAGCATATTGCACAGGTTACCCAAAAGTATACCGCGACTGCCAGTGGGGAGCACGGCATTGGTCTATTAAAGAAAGACTTGTTGGCAAGCTCCCGTTCAGCAATCGAAATAGAAATATATCGGCAGATAAAAGCTGTTTTTGACCCTGAAGGCATTCTTAATCCTGGCAAGTTGCTGGATTAAAAGTAGTTGCTATTATCGATAAATACAAATCCCCAAAATTATAACAAACGTGAATATGATATTTGCCTGATAGACTGCATCTACATAGCTAACGTTATGTAGAAGGGGGAGTTAGTGGAAGAAGATAATCATTATCAAATGCCTTGCCAGATATGCTTATTGTAGGAATGGGTTAAATTTCTTAAGACTCTTATTTTTTCATGTTGGAATTTTAACAATAATTTCCGAAGCTGGTCAGTATCAATTGAGCCTAATTCAATACAAAACGTTATATTGCCGGTATTCAAAACATGTTCTACTATATAATTATCTTGGATTATTGCAGGTGCAGCTGATGAGGCTTATAAAATATGGGGTGGTGGCATTATTCACTTCTTTCTCCTTATATGGCCATGCGGCCGATTTTAATGTCAGCGGATTTGGCTCGCTTTATGCGGGTGGCA
>CBDUPD010000290.1:0-4154 GCA_965368985.1 uncultured Spongiibacteraceae bacterium
TGATTGCTATTTTGCGATTCGGTGGAGGTTGTCAGGGTTGTTCTTCTGTTGATCTGACACTTAAAGATGGTGTTGAGAAGACGCTGATTGAGAAATTACCTGAGTTGAAAGGCGTTCGCGATGAAACCGATCATTCTGATCGTAGTTCTGCGTATATGTAATACATACCCAAAGCCAGATTAGTTATCTGGCTTTTTTCTTTCTTCCCGTTTAAAAACAGATTTACCTTTCCTTGCCTGATTGTAAATACCGGAACTCTCTAATTGTTAGGCAAGATGCTTGAATGATGTAAGGAGTTAATTCATGCGCAAAACAAAAATTATTTGTACTATAGGCCCGGCAACTAGCAGCCTTGAAATGTTAAGAGCTATGGCTCTTCAGGGGATGAACGTTGCTCGCTTGAACATGTCACACGGTGATCATGAGTCGCATCAGCAGATTATCGATCATATCAATACTGTTAATAAAGAGTTAAATAATCCTGTGGCTATACTGATGGACACACAAGGTCCGGAGATTCGTACCGGGGACTTGAGTTCAGAATTGATGTTGAAAAAGGATGATGAGATCACGGTTTCTGTTAGAGGAAGTGCATCTGTTGAAGAAAACTCCCTGCAAATTGATTACGAAGATTTGCTAACCAGTGTAGAGGTAGGCGATCGTATTACGGTTGATAACGGGCTGATTAATCTTGATATTCTCGAAAAAAATGAAAGAACACTGAAGTGTAAGGTTTTTGATGGAGGAGTTGTTAAGAGTAAACGCCACGTTAACCTGCCGGGTATTAAGGTGAACCTGCCTGCGATTACCAAAAAAGATCGTCGAGATATCAAATTTGCCATAAAAAATGATCTGGACTTTATCGCTTTGTCATTTGTGAGAACAGCTGACGATGTAAAGGAGTTGCGAGCGCTTTTGGATAAAGTTGAACGTTCAACTATTAAAATCATCGCCAAAATTGAAGATCAGGAAGGCCTGGAAAATATTTCAGATATTATCAAGGAAGCAGATGCCATTATGGTTGCCAGGGGTGATCTGGGTGTTGAGATTAATATAGAAGACCTGCCTAATGTGCAACGCCAAATTGTGCGAAATTGTGCAATTCAGGGTAAGCCCGTTATTGTTGCAACCCATTTATTGGAATCCATGATAGAAAACCCTATTCCGACTCGTGCAGAAGTTACCGATGTAGCCAATGCGGTGTATGAAGAAGTAGACGCCGTTATGCTTTCAGGTGAAACGACTATTGGTAAATATCCATTGAAATGTATCGAATACCTGGAGAAAGTGGCGCTATCTTCTGAGAAAACTCCGGGTTTGTCATTTAGTAAAGAACTGGAGATGACGCTTGATAAACAACAGGTTGCCGCCTGTGCAGTGCAATTAGCTGATTCAGTGAAAGCCAAGGGTATATTGTTGATTACCAAACGGGGTTTAATGGCGAGCTATGCATGTAATTGCAGGCCGCAGAAAGGGCTGATTTATGCATTTACTTTCAAGGAGTTTGTTCAGCGACAGTTAAGGCTGTTGCGTGGAGTAGAGGCCTACATTATCGAGAGACAAGATGACTCTGAAAAAATGATTGTTGATGCTTTTGAGTATATGCTGGAAAGAAATATTGCAAAGCAGGGTGATCAGTTTGTTGTTATTTCTGACATTATTGCCGGTGAAGGTGTTAATGCTATTCAGTTACGGTCTATTCCAAAAAAATAGTGAAAAAATCGGTTTTGTAGGAAATTAACCATTGAAATACTGTTGTGGATATGTGTCAAAAGGAAGGTCTGTAAGAGAAGTTATCCATACCTGAAAGGGGTATGAATAAAGACTGGACATATTACAAAAGATTACAGCAATGTTATGTTTTTATTTCTTAAGAGTACGTCTTAAGCTATTGAATAAAAACAACTTATGTTTTTCTGGTTGAAATTGATCCGTTTTATAGTAACGTCAGCAGTGGTGCGGCTTGTAAGCAATAATTAAAAAGTTATCCAAAAAGTTATCCACAGCTATTGTGGACAAGCTTTTTGGTGTAATCGCTTATAAAAGTGTTATCAGCTAATATTTAGTGGTCGCGGCGAATAACACCAACACTAATTCCCTCAATAGAGAATTGTTGTTCACGTAAGTCAACTTCAATCGGGTCGAAATCCTCATTTTCTGCAATTAATAATAACTGGTGTTTCTCTTTACCGTATTTCAGGCGTTTTACCGTAACCTCGTCATCAACACGGGCAACAATAATCTCACCTTCATTTGCCGTTTGTGCATTGTGAACGGCAAGCAGGTCTCCATCCATAATACCGATATCTTTCATACTTTCACCGTTAACTCTCAGCAGGTAATCGGCACGAGGGTGAAAAAACTCATTAGGCATTTCACAGTAATCTTCAATACTTTCTTCTGACATAATGGGGTCGCCCGCGGCTACGCGACCGACAATGGGAATGCCGGGGTGTTCTTCTTGAGGGATGCGAATTCCTCGTGATGCTCCCGGTATCATTTCTATAGCGCCTTTACGGGCCAATGCCTTTAAATGCTCTTCTGCGGCATTAGGTGACTTAAACCCCAGCTCTTTGGCAATATCGGCGCGCGTGGGAGGGAAGCCGGTATTATTTATATGGCTCTTGATTAAATCGAGTACTTCCGTTTGTCTGGCGGTGAGTTTAATCATTGTGCTAGTCCTTTTACATTTGCCTCTATTACGAGGTGTTTGAGGAGCGTATTTATTAAAAGCATGTATAGAAATATAGTATGTGTTTCTATACAGGTACTGTAATTGTATACATATAATATGATTCTGCAAGAAAATACTGGATAGTACTTCCAAAAATAGCTTTTTTAGCTATCGGGTGTTCAAATGCCCGGTGCCGGTTCTTCCTGGGGCTTTCAAATTAACCAGGGTTTTGTCTAGGCGTTTACATCGATACAATTATTAGGAGGCGCCAATATAAGACGTGCTGGTTAGAAATCGAGACACTGTCCGGTTGCTGTTTTATACTAATGTGCAAATTTTTATACATCTGAACAATTAAAAGGTAATGGAATGATTGAAACGATAAAGCTTTGGGTGGAAACAAATAGCATTATTACTATGCAGGTTTTTATTGTTGTTTTTGTGGCGTTGCTGGCTAACTTTGTCATTCAGCGAACTTTACGAGGAATTGACAAACAGTTGGATAAAACGAAAACGCCCTGGGATAACCTTCTTGCACAAGCACTTACCAAACCGGTTGCTTACCTTGTAGCCTTGCTAGGGGTAAGTGCTTCTATCAATATTGTCAATCAGGGAGAAGAAGGTACCTTACTGGATAAAATTGATTCTTATCGAGAGTTGATAATTTTAGTTATTATCGCCTGGTTTTTGATTCGTTTTGTACGTCTGGCTGAAAGTGTTTTAGCCCAGAGAATGAGTGATGACCCTCATGATTTAACTACCATGATGGCTGTTGCACGTTTATTGCGAGCAGCCATTATTATTACTGTTGTGCTTATGGCAATGCAGGCATTGGGGTATAGCATTGAAGGTGTATTGGCTTTTGGTGGTATTGGTGGCTTGGCGGTTGGTTTTGCAGCCAAGGATTTGTTATCAAATTTCTTTGGTGGATTGATGATATATCTTGATCGACCGTTTGTTGTTGGCGACTGGATACGTTCACCTGACAGAAATATTGAAGGTACGGTAGAAAATATTGGTTGGAGGCTTACCCAGATTCGTACTTTTGATAAAAGACCTTTATATGTGCCTAACTCTGTCTTTGCGAATATTGCACTGGAAAACCCTTCTCGAATGTCCAATCGTCGTATTAAGGAGACTATAGGTCTGCGTTATGATGATGCGCGGCAGGTACAACCGATTATTGATGATGTGCGAGCCATGCTGGAGAATCATCCTGATATTGACCCAGACCAGACATTGATTGTTAATTTTGATGCCTTTGGTGCATCTTCACTGGATTTCTTTATCTATACCTTTACCAAGACCACCAACTGGATAGAGTTTCATAAGATAAAACAGGATGTCTTGATAAAAATACTGGATATTGTTGCAGCTCATGGCGCCAGTGTTGCCTTCCCGACATCAACTATATTGTTTGGTGATTCTCACCCTGAAGAACCGGCAGGGGATAAATAAATGACAATGCTAGGTGTTATTG
>CBDUPD010000291.1:0-4150 GCA_965368985.1 uncultured Spongiibacteraceae bacterium
TAATTTACATTAGCTTCTAGCATCCACGCGAATAAAACGAAACATTCGGAGCGCCATTATCGTCGATTAATTTGATCCAACCGGTCTTGCGGTATTCTATCTTTTCTTCACCACTTGAACAGAAGTGCTCAGCGGATTTAATAACCTCAACCTTATGCCACTGCCCTGAAGACTCACCCGTTAATCGTATTTCAAAAAGATCACCTCTTATTGTCAACAAATGTTCCGCATCAGCGTTAGGAGCAGAACGCAGATTTAAGCCCGCATCATCAGCATAATAGCCCAACAGATTTTCTTGCTCACGTAGCAAGAACTGAGCCCAGGGTAAAGCAACAAACTTGAATTGCTGCAATTCAGCAAGGCTTAACCAGTAATCACTTTTCTCTGATAAAACTTTAACAAAACCTTCGCGCTTATCATGAAATACCATCGCCCAAATTTCATAACTGACTTCATCAAAGAATTCCGCTACATGCTCAAACAATTCAATTGTCAAACCCTGATTATCAACAAGGTGCAGTTGATACAGGCCAACCGCATCATTACTTGCTTTCATCTGCCGCTGTAAGCGCCCAACGACCTGCCCTTCAGCGTTATACACAGTAACACCTTCAGTTGGCAGGTATATACAACAGATACCCTGCCCGGGGTTATCACCAGCAGGCATTATCAGGCCATGTTGTTGCTCCACCCCCGCGTACAGATTGAGTGAGAACAAGAAGCCCATAATCATTATTGCAATACGTTTTGAAATCTTCATTGTGATATGCTCATAATACTATAAGAAAAAGGGGCTGATCGCCCCTCCACTCTATTTAATTATTGCACAATAAACCAAAATTAACTCGGCAACTTGCCACAATTCTTATCATACATTGCAGATATCAGGGCAGAGTGATCCATATTATTAAAAGATAGCCACATAGTAGCAATCTTATAATTCATCTAATAATTCACTCGCACTTTGTACAAAGTGAACCTTCCAGGGGTAGGAATCTTTGTATTGATTAATATCTGCTGATGCAACCTGTGATAATACTTCAACAACACCTGTATTATCGCCAACTAAATCCTCATAATATATTCCTTTTGCCCAGCGCCCTAACATCCAATCAGGGTTATTATTAAATACATCCGTTAAATACTTCATACCCAATTCATCATTTCCGCCAAGTGACTGAGGGACAAAAAGATAGGTGATAGCTAATGCAAAATGTACAGAGCCTCCAGCATAATCTGGAGATGTCTCTTCTATATGATGCAAAATAGGTAATGTGTATTTTAAACGAGAAATCTTGAAAATTCTTGCGAATGTACCCATTGTTTCTTTAAACTCATATTGCATGGAGGTCACCCAAAGCATACCAGCTTCAAATTCGGGCTCACGTAATGTTTCGGCCGCCTCCCATATTTCAGCACCACCTTCTACCTTTGCCTTAAAATCAGAGTTTGTAAGCATAGCCTGCTCAGCATAGAATCTACCGCGCCGAAACTTCTTACGTTTTTTAGACTTTGAATCTTCGTAGGCAGTACCCAATAATATATACTGACTACTTAAAGCTGTTAGAGCTTCTAAATTTGAATCATCCATACTCAAAACTTTTCTATAAGCCGCAATTGAATTTTCCAGATTAGCTCTGGAATCAGCCTTATTAAATTCCAGCCTTGCCTCAATTAATGCAGCTTCTAACTGCACATCCTGATTAATGATTTCTGATTTATCATAGCCCGGCAACCACTGAGTTGAATGTGCTGCCTGAGAAATCATAAGAAATCCCAATAAAAATAATTTTATAAATCTCATATTCTGCTCCAAAGTATCATTAAAGTTACTTATATATACGTCAACCAGTAGAATTGGACCTACTCATGAACAAAAAAATCAATATACTTTGCGAATATCTCTAATCGATTCTGCTAGCGCCACATCCAACGATGTGTAAACCATACCTAACTCCTTAACTGCGCGAGTACCATCAAAAATCAGTGATCCTGCTGCTGTTGTTTTCAAAACATCCAGAGGTAAAACAGGTCTTTTACCGGTAAATCTTGACACCCACTCCATATATTTTGCCAAAGGCAATAATAATTTTTCCGGAATGTTGATATTGGGTATTGGCACATTGGCAATTTTCCCAATTTTATTGAAATACTCTCGAGTGCTTGCTCTCTCGGTACCAATCAAATAACGCTTACCAACAGTATCATCCTTAAGTAAGACTCTTACAATTGATTCAGCAGCATCACCAATATAAACATAAGTATATGTCGTATCAGCACCTACCAAGGCAGGCATTTTTTTATTAACTGCACGCTTAACCTCCATAGTTGATTTCTTATCACCCGAGCCAATCACTGCCGCAAGATAAACAATACTCAATGGCAAATGTGATTTCTCATAGAGATCCCAACCTATCTTGTCTCCGAGGTATTTACTTCGAGCATAATCACTGGGATGTACGCCAGACACACTATCTTCATTGAAGGGAATCACATCAGGAACACCAAAAGCGAGCGGCGTACTTACCTGCACAACCTTACTTACATTAGTATCAAGACAGGCTTGAAAAACATTACCCGCGCCTTCTTCATTTATTTTATAAAAGTCATCCCGGTTATGACTCCAGAACTCACGATATCCTGCCAGATTAATAACACCCCATGCACCATCAAAAGCCTCTCTAAGCGAATCAATATTATTAATATCACCAAAACAAAAACTGACATCATTACCCAATGCAGTCAGAGAGTTAAGATTACTGCTATCTCGCACCAGGCAACGAATACGAACTCTCTCTTTTAATAAACGCTTAACCACATAAAGACCAACAAAACCGGTTGCTCCGGTAACTACGATTACAGGTTTAACAGATGCCATAAAATTACTCTCCTGAAACATGAAAATTAAATATTCATAATTACTTACGCTGGCATTTAATAAAAAGTTCACTAAATCTCCAAAAATATCTGAATCCGATCCCAATCAGTTGACGTATAAAAAACATGAACCAAATAAATCCAAAAAAACTCAATAATTCAAAATGGACTAAAATAAACCCTTCTGGCTCTGAAAAACATTTTATTATCAACAAAGTTATTTTCGATGAATATGAGAATGTAAAACTTTGTGTATTGCAAGCTGTTATCAATAACAAAGAATATGATATAGACTGGCGTACATTAAAAAATGATGACGAATGGATTCATGGCTGGATATAAAAACTACTCTTCCAGGATAAAGATACAATGAAAAGAAAAAATCATATTAAAAATGCAGCTCACATCATACTACTAACTATGTTTCTTAGCTCCTGTACAGGCCTGCCCGAAAACATTCAAGCCGTAGACAACTTTAATACAGAAAAATATCTTGGCACCTGGTATGAAATCGCCCGACTGGATCATTCATTTGAAAAAGACCTACAGCAGGTAAGCGCACATTACCAACGTAACAATAATGGCGGCCTGACAGTTACCAATAAAGGCTACAACCCGGCAACAAGGGAATGGAAAACCGCAACAGGAAAAGCCTACTTTATCGGTGAACCAGATATTGCCCACCTCAAGGTTTCATTCTTTGGTCCATTTTATGGCAGTTATATAATTTTTGAACTGGATCAGGAAAACTACCAATATGCGTTTGTAACAAGTTACAACAAGGATTTTTTGTGGCTGTTATCCAGAACTAAAACTGTTGACGAAGAGCTTTTAAAGCACTTTATGAGTACAGCTGTTGAGAAAGGTTTCAATACAAAAAACATACAATATATAAAACAATAGCTACTTCAATCGAAACATAAATTTTAATGTCACTTGTTAACAAATATTCTAATCCAAATACCTCCATGATACGTAAACATATTACAACCACAAAAAAAACAGGAAACTCTTCAGTAAACCTGGCAGCTTGACATTTATCTGCCAAAGAAGAAAAAATCACATACATAAAAAATTTTATAAATCAGAGGTATACACCATGTTCTTGATAAGGTTAATTTATGCCAGCAAGATATCCCCAACATTTCCTCAAGAGGAAGTTACATCAGTCGTACAAACTTCGAAAACTAACAATAGCCAGGTAAATATTACCGGCGTCTTATGCTACAGCAATCGTTACTTCCTGCAATGCCTTGAAGGGTCACGGTTAAAC
>CBDUPD010000292.1:0-4147 GCA_965368985.1 uncultured Spongiibacteraceae bacterium
AGTGCCTTGGAGGCATATAAGATTGAAGTTCCAGAAAAGATTGCGTATACGGGTGTGATGAAAGCGGTATTTGTTTATGAGGGACGCTTTGAAGTGAATACACCTGCCGGAACCTTTAATGCTATTCTACTATCTGAAGAATATGAAATAGAGATTGGCCCGGTAAAAATTAAGGATATGCGTTATACTTTTTACGCACCATCTGTTGGGAAGATAGCAGAAGTGGAGGGATTACACGTATCTGCTATCCTTGTAGTACACATACGAAAAAATAACGGTAAAGTGCTGGTCAGCTACCCTGGAAGTAAAGGAAAGTTTTCTGGCCAGTAATACAGACAAGTGCGATTTTGAGCACTTCTGATTGAACTTTTAGAGTTGAGCTGTATCATAATAGTGCGAAAGAGTTAAATATTTAGGAAAATTTTGTGATTTTGAGTAAGGTTAAAGGTTTATTAATAGCATTTGCGCTACTGACTTTTGTAAGTCAGTCGGTGGCATCTGCTGTTAGCTCCTGCCAGATTACTCAAAATTCTCCGGATAGCACGATGGCTATGATGGAGATGGATGGAATGGATCATTCCAACCATATAATGGATTCCAGTATGGATAATAATTTATCCAGCACTGAAGCTTCATATTGTTGCATGCAAGATTGTAATTGCTCTGTTAGTGGTTGCTTCTCTGCTGGAATGATTACCACTTCCCCTCAAGGCATTGCATTGGTAGTGTCTGATCATATCAATCAATACGAGTTGCTTGCAGCCAGTAGGCACTCACTTTCTATATTCCGTCCTCCAATTTCAAGCTAATACAAGATAGGTACGTCTGCATTTTGCTCGTACCAGAGTTAGTTTTGTATTGTGAAGGATAGCTCCAGCTTCTATATCTCAATACAAGTATCTTTTAAATCTTAACCAACTTTCATAACTTGTTTATCGATAGTTGGAAGCTTGATCACGAGAATAGAATGTTTTTAAACCAAATATTATTCAAGAAACTATCAATAATTTCTGCTTTGGTATTTATTGCTGCTTGTTCTAATGCAACTGATAACAATATTGCAGGTCATGGCGCAAACCAGTTTTCTGAACAATCCGTTTTAACTGTCTTTAAACCACGTACATGTCAGTGTTGTCTCAAGTGGGTTGAGCATATCAATGAGCATGGATTTACAACAAAGATCTACGACCAGAATAACCTATCAAAAGTCAAAGAAGAGAAAGGTTTAAAACCAGAGCACCAGTCCTGTCACACATCAGTTTCAAAAGAAGGATATATTTTTGAAGGACACATACCAGCAAAGTTTGTTCGGCAATTTCTTCAAGAGAAGCCTGCAGGTGCGAGAGGTATAACCGTACCAGCAATGCCTGTTGGTAGCCCTGGTATGGAAGTTGGCAACAAATTTTCACCCTATGAGGTGTTATTGCTTAAAACGGATGGAACGGTAGAAATCTATGCGAAGGTTAATACCAAAGAGGATGAGTATTAATGTCATATTTAAATAAGCATTTAAGGGCAGGAATAATCATGAAAGTGTTATCGCCTATTGAAAATATAAAAGGAGAACGCTTAATGCACCAAGCAAGGGTATTTTCTCTCGTTATTCTTTTCTTGTTATCTAACATGAGCTCTGCAGCAAATGAGGTTGATAGTGATGTATTAACTGTAGAAGTAGCTGCAGGTATAGCGGTAAGAGATAACCCAGGCCTTGCAGCAATGCAAGCACGTTATGAGGCGATGGCTGAGGTACCTTCACAAAAAAGTACCTTGCCAGATCCTATGTTGATGATTGGTGCAATGAACTTTCCGACGGACTCATACGACAGAGACCAGGAAGCGATGACGCAGATGCAAATCGGTTTTAGCCAGGTCTTTCCATTCCCTGGCAAATTAGGTTTCAAAGAAGAAGCCGCAGAGTTTGAAGCAAAAGCCGCTTTATTCTCTGTTGATGAAATGCGTTTAAAACTTATCAATAATGTTGTGAGTAAATGGTGGCAGGTCTACTACCTGGATCGCGCACTAGAGACAATTGATATTAATCAGTCTTTGTTGCGTCAATTTATTGAAGTAGCTAAGACAAAATATGAAACGGGTAAAGGCTTGCAGCAAGATGTCTTACTCTCGCAACTAGAGTTGTCCAAGTTAATGGATAAAAAAATACATGTTGAATCCTTGCGAAGAAATCAAGTGATACGCCTTAATGTATTAATGGACCGGCCTCCTCATGCCAAGGTTGTATTGCCAGAAGCTGCCTCCAAGCCTATGCCATCACTGCTCAGCGAGAATGATTTGTATGTTTTGGCAGAGAAGTCGCGTCCTCTATTAAAAGGAAAAGAGCAATCGGTATCTGCTGCCGAATCTAGATTGAATCTGGCCAAACGGGATTACTACCCAGACTTTAAGGTGACTGCGGTATACGGTGAACGTGATGGTGACAATCCAATGCCAATGGGCGGTGATAGGTCAGATTTTTTATCGGTGATGGTGGGCGTTAAAATACCTTTATATGGAGCTACAAAACAATCAAAGGCCGTTAAACAGCGTACTAATGAACATCAAAGAAGTCGATATGCGCTTTTAGATGAGAAAAGCCAAGTGATGGCGGGTATTTCATCGGCTGTCACTGATTATGAGCAAGCCCTACAACAAATATCGTTATTTAAAGATGGGATTATACCCCAAGCCAAACAAACAGTTCAGTCAATGCTTTCAGGTTATCAGGTTAGCGAGGTGGATTTTTTGAATTTGGTGCGTAGCCAAGTCACACTTTTTAATTATGAACTTCAATACTGGAAAGCATTAACGGAAGCCAATCAAGCATTATCTCGTTTAAAAGCCGCTGTTGGCGAGGAAACTATTTATGAATAAATCAACATTAATCATTGCCGTTATTATGCTAGGTCTTGGTATAAGTTTAGGTATTTGGCTATCGCCTACAGACAAAGTTAATACTAATGGAATGGAAGCTTCTGAAAAGAAACCTTTGTTCTATCGTAACCCAATGGACCCAACGATTACATCACCAACCCCTGCCCAGGATTCTATGGGTATGGATTATATTCCTGTGTATGCGGATGAGGAAAAAAAGACCAAGCAAAACGAAATTCTTTATTACCGGAATCCAATGAATCCATCTGTGACTTCGCCTGTACCTGCTAAAGATTCAATGGGAATGGATTATGTACCAGTCTATGCAGATGGTGGTTCTGATTCAGACATAGTTGGTACTGTTGAAATTGACCCGGTTGTAGTTCAAAACATTGGTGTGAGAACAGCAATAGCAAAACGAGAAGCATTGAGTCGAACTGTTCGAGCTGTGGGTAGAGTTGATTTTAATGAAGAACGAATGGCGCGGTTACATCCAAAAGTTGAAGGTTGGATTGAGGAGTTACGTGTGGATAAAACCGGTGAAGCAGTAAAAGAAGATGATATTTTGCTCAACATTTATTCACCGAAATTGGTTTCTACACAACAAGAGTATTTGTTGGCCTTAAATAATCTGGAGGCACTACAAAAAAGTCCTTTTGATGAAATAAAGCGTGGAGCACAAGATTTGATACAGAGTTCACGTGAACGCTTACGTTTGCTGGATGTGCCAGAGCATCAGATTATTGAGTTAGAAAAAACGCGAAAAGTTAAAAAAAGTTTGCATATACATTCTCCAGTTACAGGAACGGTTACAAAGATTGGTTCAAGACAAGGCCAATATGTTACACCAAAAACCGAGTTATACATGATTGTCGATTTAAGTCAGGTGTGGGTTTATGCCGATGTTTATGAATATGAACTTCCATGGATTAATGAGGGTGATGAAGTTGATATGACATTGGCCAGCGTACCAGGGAAAACGTTTAAAGGTTCACTTGCATATATCTACCCCTATGCGGAATCCAAAACCCGTACGACAAAAGTTAGACTTATTTTCGATAATAAAGATTTGTTACTGCGCCCTGATATGTTTGCCGACGTATTAATTTATGCTGATACTCAGAAAGATGCCATTGTGGTTCCCGCTGAGGCAGTTGTTCGATCAGGTAATCGTTCCCAGATTTTTGTTGTACGTGAGCCAGGTAAGTTTGAGCCAAGGGATGTGTCATTGGGAATTGAGTCAGATGGTCAGGTTGTGGTTTTAACGGGTATACAGGCC
>CBDUPD010000293.1:0-4120 GCA_965368985.1 uncultured Spongiibacteraceae bacterium
AAGAAGCAGGTAGCAGGTTTCCAAATAGTCTGATTTCTCAGCCAGTTCATCAATCGGGTAACCCCGGTGTAAAAGAACACCTTTGTCACCGTCTATAAATGTGATTTTTGATTCGCAGGCAGCTGTAGAAACAAAGCCAGGGTCGTAGGTAAACAAGCCTTTGCTGGTTAAGCTTCTTACGTCAACTACATCTGGGCCAATGGTCCCTGAATATACCGGAAACTCAATAGGGTCGTGTCCAGGTACATTCAATGTGGCTTTTTTGTCTGTCATTACAAACTCCTGCATTTTCTATTGCTGTTAACAGGCTCTCTCTGGGAGCATATTAATATTCATTAATCTCTGATGTAATGCTTTGTTTTAATATAAAAAATATTACATCTATTATTAAGTGGCAGTACGGTGTTCATTCCCTGAAGCGACTTGAATAACCGTTGTAGAAAAGGCCGCTTTCGAGGAGCAGATACTATAGAGGTAAATGTACGATTGTCAATTACCGAAAGGTTTAAGGTAGCCCAATTCTTGTTGATTTGTATATAGTTTGAACGATTGACTCATTGTGGGGGTGGATTTATCCAGTTGTATTTTTATGGTGTATTTAATCTAAGAGTGATAATGGCTTGTTCAAGGATTTTTTGAGGGTGGTGGGCAGTAAGTCGGATTGTATTTGTGCTTTTATATGCCTATAATGCCGCGCGTGATTACAGTGGGGTTTGGCTAATTAACTAGTACTTCTATTTGATTGCTGGATTCCTGACAATAACCGCCAAGTGGCGAAAACAAGAAGAGTAAGGCCGTGAAAGATAATAGACCTGTAAACCTCGATATAAGCACAATCAAACTCCCGATAACTTCGTATACTTCAATACTTCACCGTATTTCTGGTGTGGCGATATTTTTCGGGATGGCTGTTTTATTGTGTTTGTTGGACTCTAGTTTGGAATCTGCGGAATCATTTGCAGAAACCAAAGAGGCCATGAGTGGTGTTTTACTTAAAGGTACCGTCTGGTTGGTAGTGTGTGGGTTGATTTATCACACTCTGGCCGGTGTTAAGCACTTGATTATGGATTTGGGAATAGGTGAAACCCTTGAAGGTGGTAAAAAGGGTTCGGTTATTGTGTTGGTAAGTTCAGTAATATTGATGATATTGGCAGGAGTATGGTTATGGTAACTCATGTAACAAATCTTGGTCGTAGTGGCCTGTATGATTGGTTGATGCAGCGCCTTACAGCTATTGTTCTTCTGGCATACTTTTGCTTTATAGCATCTGTTTTGGTGTGTGATTCCAGTGTTACTTACAATGAGTGGCGAGAGCTTTTTGATCAAACCTGGATGCAAGTATTTACATCTTTGGCAATTCTTTCTGTTGTAATGCATGCATGGATAGGTTTGTGGGCAGTATCAACTGACTATATGACAACGCGTTTAATGGGCTCTAAAGGAACAATTCTTCGTTTACTGTTTCAAGCAGCTTATTCATTTGTTCTTTTCTATTACCTCGTCTGGGGTTTTAAGATTTTGTGGGGTTAAAGCATGGCTATTAGTACGATGTCATTTGATGGTGTAATCGTTGGTGGTGGTGGCGCAGGTATGCGCGCGGCCCTTCAGCTTGCACAATCCGGATACAAAACAGCAGTAATTTCAAAAGTATTTCCAACGCGTTCACATACTGTGTCGGCGCAAGGCGGCATTACCTGTGCGATTGCCAGTGATGATCCAAATGATGATTGGCGTTGGCATATGTACGATACCGTTAAGGGTTCTGATTATATTGGTGATCAGGATGCTATCGAGTATATGTGTTCAGTAGGTCCGCAAGCGGTTTATGAGCTTGATCATATGGGTATGCCTTTCTCTCGTACAGAAGAGGGTCGTATTTATCAGCGTCCTTTTGGTGGTCAGTCAAAGAATTTTGGTGAAGGTGGTCAGGCTGCGCGTACCTGTGCTGCAGCAGACCGTACTGGTCATGCCTTATTGCATACTCTCTATCAGGGTAACATTAAAGCGAATACTGTATTTCTGAATGAATGGTATGCCGTTGATATTGTTAAGAATGATGATGGTGCCGTGGTTGGTGTTATTGCAATTTGCATGGAAACAGGTGAAACCGTTTTTGTTAAATCAAAAGCAACGGTATTTGCTACAGGCGGTGCTGGTCGTATCTTCGCTTCTACTACAAATGCACATATTAATACGGGTGATGGTGTAGGAATGGCGCTGCGAGCTGGTTTCCCGGTACAAGATATTGAAATGTGGCAATTTCACCCAACCGGTATTCATGGTGCGGGTGTTCTTGTTACAGAAGGTTGTCGTGGTGAAGGTGGCTACCTTGTAAATAAAGATGGCGAGCGTTTTATGGAGCGTTATGCGCCAAATGCCAAAGATTTGGCTGGTCGTGATGTTGTTGCTCGCTCAATGACGCTTGAGATTCTTGAGGGTCGTGGTTGTGGTCCTAACGGCGATCATGTTCATTTGAAGCTTGATCACTTGGGTGAAGAAGTTCTGCATAGTCGTTTGCCAGGTATTTGTGAGCTTTCTGAAACATTTGCTCATGCAGACCCAGTTAAAGAGCCTGTACCTGTTGTGCCAACTTGCCATTATATGATGGGTGGTATTCCAACCAATGTTGATGGTCAGGCATTAACTCAGGATGAGAATGGCAATGATGTTGTAATCGAAGGTTTGTTTGCTTGTGGTGAGGTAGCTTGTGTATCAGTTCACGGTGCTAACCGTCTGGGCGGCAACTCATTACTTGATCTGGTTGTTTTTGGTCGTGCTTCCGGTTTGTTTATTGAAAAGTCATTGCGTGAAGGTATTGATCATAAAGAACCAACCGATGCAAATGTTGAAGCTGCGATGGCGCGTTTAAACAAGATTAATGCTTCAGAAAGTGGTGAATCAGTCGCTGAGCTTCGTGCAGAGTTGCAAAATATCATGCAGCTTCACTTTGGTGTATTCCGCCGCGGCGACTATATGCTTGAAGGTATTCAAAAGTTGGCTGATTTGCGTCCGCGTGTTGAAAATGTCTGCCTGGAAGACAAAACAAATGCGTTTAATACAGCGCGTATTGAGGCTCTTGAGTTGCAGAATCTATTTGAAGTGGCTGAAGCTACTGCTATTGCAGCAGAAGAGCGTAAAGAGAGTCGTGGAGCTCATGCTCGTGATGATTTTCAAGAGCGTGATGATGAAAACTGGTTGTGTCATTCAATGTACTTCCCTGGAGAAAAGCGTGTTGCCAAGCGCGCTGTAAACTTTGAGCCGAAGACAGTAGATACATTCGAACCTAAAGCACGTGTATATTAAGGGGTAGCAGCGGTATGTTAAAAGTAAGTATTTATCGTTATAACCCGGATACGGACAGAGAGCCGTATATGAAAGACTATGAGATTAATACCGAAGGTAAAGATCTGATGGTTCTGGATGTTCTGGAGTTATTGAAAGCAAAAGATACCAGTCTGACTTATCGGCGTTCATGTCGTGAGGGCGTGTGTGGTTCAGATGGTATGAATATGAATGGCAAGAATGGTCTGGCCTGTATCATGCCTCTTTCGGAAGTGTGCAAGGGCGGTAAGAGAGAGTTGGTTATTCGTCCGTTGCCCGGTTTACCTGTTATTCGCGACTTGATTGTTGATATGGGTATGTTCTATAAACAGTATGAAAAGATCAAACCCTATCTGATTAATGATACGCCAGCACCTGCGATTGAACGTTTGCAGTCTCCTGAAGAGCGTGAGCACCTTGATGGGCTTTATGAGTGTATTCTTTGTGCTTGTTGCTCAACAGCTTGTCCGTCATTTTGGTGGAACCCTGATCGTTTTATCGGTCCATCGGGTTTGTTGCAAGCCTATCGTTTTCTGATTGATAGTCGTGATACGGCAACTGAGGAGCGTCTGGCTGATCTTGATGATCCATTCAGTGTTTTCCGTTGTCATGGTATTCAAAACTGCGTGTCGGTTTGTCCTAAGGGTTTGAACCCTACCCGGGCGATCGGTCATATACGTAATATGCTATTAAGTCATGCATCTTAATGTGTTGATTTAAATTTTGTTTTGTTAGTAAGAAAACCGGCGATAAGCCGGTTTTTTTTGTTCAGAATTTACAGTTTGAAGTGGTGTTTGAT
>CBDUPD010000294.1:0-4106 GCA_965368985.1 uncultured Spongiibacteraceae bacterium
AAGCAGGGGATTATCAAGAGTCATGGCAGCCTCAGCCTATGAGTGATATTGCTCTTTCAAAATCAAAAGAGATTGCCCATGCAGTTACAACAGCCCTTGGAGGGCGTGGTATTTTTGGGGTTGAGTTGTTTATTAAAGGTGATGATGTGTATTTCAGTGAAGTGTCCCCAATGCCTCATGAAACGGGCCTGGTAACCTTGATTTCGCAAGACCTTTCTCAGTTTGCATTGCATGCTCGAGCAATACTGGGTTTGCCCATTCCAAATATTGCGCAACATGGCCCTTCAGCTTCTCGCGTTATTCTTGTAGAAGGGGAGTCTAATAATATATGTTTTGGTAATCTGTCTTTAGTGTTGGCTGAGCCTGACACACAATTACGCTTGTTTGGAAAACCGGAGGTTTCAGGGAAGCGTAGAATGGGTGTTGTGCTGGCCAGGGCTGAAAATATTGAAAAGGCTACCCATAAGGCAATAAATGCTGCTGCTAAAGTTAAGTTAACTTTATAAGCATTTTCTGTCTCGGTTTTGATGGAAAGTATTTTCAGCAGAACACAATCGTATTAAGCAACGTAAACTGTTAAGATGGTCAAGTTTTGCACACATTAAGAAATAATATCTGTATACCCAAGAACTGATAAGTGAATTAAATTGATAAAGAAATGGATCAATAAACTTGGTGGCGACTCAAAGCCAAGTGAATTAAAACCGGAAGCACCGGTTAAACAAGCTACCGATACACAGCAACCTAAACACCAACACGCTAAAAAAAAGCAAGCCAATAAGCCCAGGCAACCTGCGTGGGATATCTCTCAATACCAGGTACCTGAACAAGAAGGTAAAACACGTTTTCATGATTTTGACTTGCATGATGATTTAATGCATTCAATTCAGGGTTTGGGTTTTGATTATTGTACGCCGATTCAGGCGATGACACTTCCTCATACGTTGAAGGGGTTGGACATTATTGGTAAGGCTCAAACAGGCACTGGTAAAACAGCAGCTTTTTTAATTACGATTATCGACCAGCTTTTACATCACCCAATTGAAGGTGAACGTTATCATAATGAACCAAGAGCACTGATTATTGCACCTACAAGAGAGTTGGTTCAGCAGATAGCAGAAGATGCCAAAGGCTTAACTCGCTATTGTGATTTACACGTTGTTTCTGTTGTGGGTGGTGAATCTTTTGATAAACAACGCAAGCAGCTGGAAGATAACTATGTTGATATTCTGGTAGCAACTCCTGGCAGGCTCATTGATTTTGTCGGACGCAAGGATATCTATCTTGATCAGGTAGAGACTCTGGTATTAGACGAAGCCGATCGTATGCTTGATATGGGTTTTATACCCCAAGTAAAACAAATCGTTCGTAATACGCCGAAAAAAGAAGACCGTCAAACACTCTTGTTTAGTGCAACCTTTACACAAGATATTATTAACTTGAGTAATCAGTGGACACTTGACCCTGCCACCGTTGAGATTGAGCCAGAGCATGTAGCAACAGATACGGTAGAACAGATTGCCTATATGGTTTCTGATAGTGAAAAGTTTCATTTGCTGGTTAATATTCTGCGCCAGCCAGAAGTGGGCCAAACCATTATTTTTGCCAATCGACGCGACCAGACACAACGCTTATATAACCGTGTTGCCAAGTCGGGTATCAAGGTTGGTATTTTGTCTGGAGAAATTACCCAGGCAAAACGTACTCGTACTCTTGATGATTTTAAAACAGGAAAGATCAAAACGCTTATTGCAACCGATGTTGTGGGTAGAGGCATTCACATTGATGGTGTGACGCATGTTATCAATTTTAATCTGCCTCAAGAGCCTGAGAACTATGTTCACCGTATAGGTCGAACAGGCAGGGCAGGAGCCTCTGGTACAGCAATTAGTTTGATTGGTGAAGAAGATGCCTATGAAATTATGGAGCTTGAAAAATTATTAGGTAAAAAGATGAAGATGATTTTGCCGCCTGATGAATTGATGTAATAAAGGCAAATTAAAGTCATTTGGATTAATGAGGGGGCAGCCTTGTGGGCTGTCCTTTTTTTATTTGTAATTTATAAAAATGAGTCATATCGAGCGTAGTCGAGAGATCTCCTTTTGGTAACGCGATATATAAGGGAGAGATTCATCAGCTGCATTCGGAATGACATACTTTAGCTATTTCTAACCGGATGTGTAAGCAACACAATTGCAGTTGTCCCCACCAGTGCTAATATCACAGCAAGTAAATTCCCCATAGCCAATCCATCTACAAGCCCTTCAGGTGATACTCTAAAAAACTGGTCAAACTTGGCTATGTAAATATAGGCGTGACCTGCCAGATATATAAACGGAAATGCCATGAGAAGCGTGTCACGATCGGCTCTGGGTTTGCGCCATTTTATCAGGAATAACCAGCCTGCTAATGAGAAACTAATCACATGAACTAATGCAGCTAATTTAATATTGGCATCCCAGGGTAATGAGTCATAGGGAGGGCTGCTCTGTGCAAAGAGATTATAGGGAATAAAAATTAAACTGCCGATAAAAATAGTAGCAACAGGTTGAATGGCATGAGCGATACCTATCTTTAGATTGCTTGTGCCTTGTATGACCCATTCCCAGCTTATATAACGATTGATCAAAGAGAAGGCTGCAGTGAATGTGAAGAACCAGTGATAACTGGTTAGTGGAACACTGTTAACATAAGGGAATGTAGTCGGGTCTGTAGTGTCCCAAATCCACCAACCTAAAACCGGACCAAGATTGTCGAAAACAAGGTACATAAAGCCGGCAAAAAATCCGGTACATATTGCTTCTGTGATAGGCGCGAAATCATAACGTTTGATTGTCATGTAAGCATGATACATAAATGCCGGGTAGAGACAGGCGATGTAAAGTGGCAGTTTGTTAAACAGGAACATGACGGAAAACTCACCGTGCCAAAAATTCTCAACGGTGTAGTAGGATAAAATATCCATTAACAACCCATACAAGAAACAACCTAGCAAGGTGAGAAGTGCTGACGGTGACCCGGTTTCTTTTTTGAATTTGATGGCATGAGCAATAGCTAATGCTAATCCTGCAAATACAATCCATTCGATGGCCAGAAAGCTCCAGTCAAGAAGGTTAGAGGGGGAGTTAAAATAAACAAGTGCCTGGGTCGCTTCTTCGTTACGCATGGCATATGAAACATGTTCTTTCATTTTGGTCTCAATGGGTTGTTTAGTCTGTATTACAGTTTACATGTGTTAATTCTCTATGGATACTCTTCAGTATGTATACTGAAATTTGACCTATTACCTATTTTTGGTAATCTATTGAGGAGATTTTAAATCTAATAATAAAAAAGATAGCCTATGCCATATCAATGCTTGGAGTGCGGTAATAAATCTTCAAAGAAATTCCCGGGTGGGAAGTGTCCTGCTTGTGATTCATTCAGGGTTAAAACCATTGGTAAGCCCGAGAAAAAGTCAGTAGTCCGGCAAAAAGAATCCAAAACCAAAGTTGAGATTTTTTTGATGGTATTGTTGTGGGGGCTTTTAGCTTATGGTGTTTGGGACAGGTATTTGAAAGATCTGTTTTAGGTTTAAGCGTTATGACGGGTGAAACCGTAGTAAAATCTCGCCGTCTTCCTCAATAAATTCTGCGTTAACAATATTTACTTCTTCTGGTAGGTCGGCTTTGTTGATATCTTCGTTTTTAAGGCAGATACAGCTATTTGTTGACCATTGATCGGGGGCAGAAAACGTTATTTTTCTTGGGTACGACATCTGAATTAACGGTCGAAATCTATCCTCGGTTTTATTGCTGAGAATGAGTAAAGGTCCATTTCCCGGTACATGATCAAAGCCTTCAATTCTTAATGCTTTAGATGTTCTGTTAAATAGCTTTAATAAGGAATACGGTAGCATATAGATCACAATCGTAATTCCAATACAGGCTGTAATCGCGATAAAAAATAACAGATTCCTTGCACTGATTTCAAAAAGTGCTGCAGTCATTGTGATGATAAGACAACTCAACATGGCAATGTTTTGCATCAGGTTGCTGTTTGCTATAGTGATGCCCAGTTTCTCTGGTGCTGTGCAATATTGAATAATGGCATTCAATGGAACGATT
>CBDUPD010000295.1:0-4085 GCA_965368985.1 uncultured Spongiibacteraceae bacterium
AACACCTGTCATACCCAGACCAAAGATATATGGCTGAAGCTTACAAAGAGGCATCAAGATCAATTCACGTCTAAACAGAATTGGGACTAACCAGTAGGTGATACCCATAAATGCCATTGACGTTCCTAATACAACAGTCGCATGGAAGTGACCAGGTACATAAATAGTGTTATGAATAATCAGGTTTAACTGCTCAGTACCCATCATTACACCAGTGATACCACCAAGGAAACCGAATCCAAACAATGAGATCATGGTTGATGAGAATGTGGGATTTCCCCAGGGCGCTTTACGCAACCACTCAAACAAACCGTTATTATATCCACGTGCTCTCTGTGCTGCTTCCATCGCACCCGGTACAGTCACACCATGAACCATACTGGCCATAACCGCGAGGTACATGGCATAACTTGTATTGAACATTTTCCACTCAGCACTAACACCTGGATCAACCAACAGATGGTGAGCACTGGCAACCTGCAACACAGCGATGTATAGCAAGAAAGCAAAACGACTTACTTTTTCTGAAAGAGGTCTTGCACCAAACATAATGGTACCAACCAAATACCAGATAGATATATGAGCAGATACATTAATTTGCTGCGAAGAGTGTCCAAATGCCCACCAGATAAGACGATATACACCAGGATCCATGCTATTTATCAAGCCAAGCTGCCACAACAAGGTAGGCAACAGAACCAAAGCACCCGATACAATAGTGAAGATAGCAATAATACAGGCAGTTAAAGCACCAAAGGTAACCAGAGGAATGGAACCCTCATAGGTTTTCTCTTTCTGAGCGACAACAAGCGTTCCCAGGAAAACGAAACAACCCAACAAAGCACCTACAGCAAACAGTATAAGCCCTAAATAAAAGGACCAATGTGCAGGCATGGGAGCATAGGATGTCATCATTACGGCAGAATTAAGCATCCACACCGCATAGTTGTTCATCAATGCACCAACCAACATTAATCCAAAACCCAGCCATGCAACCTTGGGCGCCGCTAATCTACAGCGTAAAACTGTCGATGAAGCAAAATAGAGTACTGCCATTTCAAAAAAGATGATCCAGAAGATCAATACATTGATACCGTGTCCGGTCAATGTTGTATAAAAATCCTGAGCACCCAGAAGATGAACTTCCGGCCAGCGGGTTAAACCAACACCCAAGCCCATCACACCACCCACAAGCAAGAAAACCACCGCAGCAACTGCGTTTATTTTCATAAGCTTTTCAGCTGATCGATCTATATAAAGCCCTGTATCCGGACAGGTACGAAATTCGTTACTATTTGACATTACTTGCCCCCAGCTATTTAACTACGTGAATTTTGCCAACCATATTATGGTGACCAATTCCGCAATATTCGTTACATATGATGGAGTATTCTCCAGTCTTATTCGGCGTTACGTTCATCACATGCTCGTAACCTGGCAATACCTGAATATTCAGGTTTACAGGCTGCAGTGAAAAGCCGTGATTCCAATCCATAGAATTAAGATGAAGGCGGTAAGTCTGCCCTTCTTTCAATTCAAGAATTGGCCACCAATCCCATAAACGTGCAATCAAATAAACATCAGCACCTGCTGGAGGAGCGACAACCGGAAACTGACGAGCACCTTCGGTACGCACAGTATATTGATCAACCATCTTCTGCGTTTTTTCCTGGTACATAGCAGGAGTAGTTCGGTATGTTTCAGTAGAAAGATTTTGCTTACCGTATAAATGCCAGGCAGGCATCATAATAGTAAGAACTATACCCCAGATAACAATAATTCCGATCCAGATGAGTTCGGATTTTTCAATCGGCTCTTTCCACCAGATTCGTTTTCCGGTAGGTGTAATACTTGTCATAAGTGATTCCTCCAGGAAATCCTCAATAATTTTATTTTTTGTTCAGTTTTCGTTAACTAGCAACTTACTGGGCTATTGGTATTGATACCAATTCCATGATTCCCCATATCAAATAGGTTACCGTCGGAATCAGTATGCCGATAAACAACAACAGGAAGTGGTTATCCAGAAGTTTCTGCATGAATGGAATGTCATCATTTGGGTCTTTATCGGTCATATTTACAGCCCTCCCTTGAGAGTAATTTGATCGCTCATGATTCTAAAAGGTAGTTCACACCAAGCCACACCGGCGTTAACACAACTACCAAAAAAACCAATACACTACTTTTCTTTCTTTTCTTAATTATCAGGGAATTATGTTTGCCAAAAAATGCTTGATATAGATGAGAGGTTTAAACTCGATATTCTCCCTTCATTACAGTCGATCAATTTAATGACTCTACAACCCATTTTCCAAGATTCATGAACAATAACTATTTACCGGTACAAGAAAATTGATTTCGATCAATAAGATGCGGCAAATTGTCGCATTAACCAAGCTTTTTACTCATCTATTGCCTGTAAATTATGAGTTATCGTCTTTTTGTCGTATTTCTATTAAAAAGAACTTCTACAATCTGATTGTTAAGACCATCATAGAGCACACCCCAATAATTCATATCACCACCGCAGACGCTAATTGCCTGATTCTGCCAATTATCAAGCAATGCTTTGTGAGCCGCATCTTCAGCAGCCCAACTTTTTATCGCTTCTTTATGAAAACCGTTGATATACACCATTTCACGACGCAAGTGCTCAAAGGCACCATATTGTCTTTTGTAATCATCGATATTGATTGATTTACCTTTTGCCGCTTTCTGCAACGCTGCAGGAAGGGCTGCTTCTATTTTTTTAACTGTTGCCTCGTCAAGCTTACGGTACCCTGTACGCATAGTTGGCGTCATGCGAGAACACTGCTCAAACATCAGCTTGACTTCTCGCTCCCCTGTAATAATCGTGTAGTCTTTATCTTGCTCGTCAGCAGACACTGAAAACGACAGCAAAGATAACAATAAAACAAACAGCGGATGGTTTTTCAACACGATGAGGTTACCTGTTGATTCAGTGCAACAAAACAGCACTGAAATAAGTGAATTTGGCAAGATTTTACTCCACTTGCATAGTGCTAGCAATCGATAATTAAGCTGTATACATGCCTCTGGATGGTCATTTGCCCTTTATTTTACAAAGAGATAGCCGCAGATGAACAGGATCATATTGAACCATCAAATAACTACTCACCAACCCACTCGACCTTATAACCCAAGATTAAAAGGGACACCCTGACAAGACCAACTCTTTTTATTTATCCAATTTCACGCTATAAAGACCTATAACATAATTTATTGAGTTCTAGAGCAACGCACATGGAAAAACAGCCAACCACTTTTATATTGAATGGTAATACCTACAGACTTCTTCCAACCGACAGCGATGCAATACGCCAAATACCCAAAGCCGACCGGCAACAGCTCATTGAATTGCTCGAAGCTATTCAACAACAGGACCGCCTGTCACAAGCCGCCGTTCAACAAGCCGCAACTAAAACCAGCCAAACAGCAGCAATAACAACAGCGAAAACTAACCCCGCTTCAGCTACAACCGCCACCACTCCGACACAACAAACTCCCCCCGAGCGACTTGGAGAAGGTGATATCGATGATTTGATGACCCGTCTCATCATGGAAGAAAAAGGCAATAAAAAGCCACAGCTAACACCTCAGACTATTTACTTATGGGCTGGAGGAATTCTTGCCGTCATCATTTTTCTGATATATTTATTTTAAATGCCTGGCACAAACACCTGGGATAGGCATGCCGCCTTAGCAATAAGCTCAAATCAACAAGGCATTTAACACTATAGAAACATCACCAGACTAACAGAAAAGATGTGTTTTATTTTACAATAACAACACCTGTCATCTTTTCGTGGGGCCCACAACGATAGTTGAACGTGCCTGCTTTAGTAAAAGTACGCTCATAACTCTCATCAGGGAAGAAATAGTCCACTGGCTCCTCTTCACCTAACTCTTCAAACCAGATGCTATGGTATTGGCGCTTTTCTTTATTCACCCAACGTACAGTATCACCCACCTTGACAGTAAGCGTATCTGGAATAAAGGTAAATTTCAGTATCTCAACCTCTAGAGTTTCAGCAAGCGCTGAATACGACAACAGCATGAGAAAG
>CBDUPD010000296.1:0-4081 GCA_965368985.1 uncultured Spongiibacteraceae bacterium
ATGAAGTGCTTATCGGTGGCAACAGCAGTCTTACATTGATGTATGAAACAATCAGTTTTGCCTACCTGTTTGGATTGAACGGACCAGAGAGCGCATGGAAGAATGAAGACAGCATCAAGTTTCTGTGTCCTGTTCCTGGCTACGACCGTCACTTCAGCATCTGTGAAGAGTTGGGTATAGAAATGATTCCTGTAGCCATGGATGAAAATGGCCCACTGATGGATGACGTTGAAGAGCTTATCAAAAATGACTCTACCATTAAAGGTATGTGGTGCGTTCCCCGCTTCTCAAATCCGAGTGGTATTGTCTATAGCGATAACACTGTAGAACGCATTGCCAAACTGGGGAAGTTTGCTGCCAGTAACTTCCGTGTATTCTGGGATAATGCCTATACCGTTCATACTATTGACGATAATGCACAAGTACTTGCAGCCATTATGGATTACTGTCGTCAACATGGAACCGAAGATAGTGTTATTCAGTTTAGCTCTACATCAAAGATTACTTTTGCCGGTTCAGGCTTATCATATATCGGCGCATCAACAGCAAACCTTGGAGCTATCAAAAAGCATTTGGCGATCAAGTCAATTGGACCTGACAAGGTCAATCAACTGCGCCACCTGAAATTCTTTGGAGGCCCTGCAGGTTTATTAAAGCATATGCAGGGTCATGCTGATTTATTGAAACCCCGCTTTGATGCTGTATTAAACAGTCTTGATGCAAACTTCACCAATAGCGATGCCCTGACATGGACTCATCCTCAAGGCGGTTATTTTGTCTCGGTAGACACCCAGCCACAACTGGCAAAAAAAGTTGTCGCCCTGGCGGGTGAACTGGGTGTAAAGCTGACCCCTGCAGGCGCCACCTACCCCTATGGCAACGACCCTGAAGACAGAAACATTCGTATTGCACCAAGCTTCCCGAAACAGCAAGAGATCGAAAAGGCGATGGACGTGTTTGTACTGTGCGTGAAATTGGCAACTGTAGAAAAGGCGCTTGAAGCCTAGACACTCCATTTAGAGCCAGAGAATTCAGCTCTGGCTCTTGTTTCGCATCGCTTCCTCAAACAGCCAACTAATCAACTAACTAAAAATTAATACCAGCTTAGTATTGATTACAATAGAATACATTTCTTTTTTACCTGTAAGCTTAACTCGTCAACAAAGAACATACCCACTCAAAAAACAGGGCATCAAACGATATTGGAGAATTTTATGTCAGAAAACTGGAAAGATATGGTAGCCAGAATCGATATGCCTGCCTTTCAGGCAGATATGGATGCCCTGACAAAAAAATATCGTAATCGCGACCATTCTGACGCCAAGGCCTACCTTGATAATAAAATCGAAAAAAGAGACTTTTATCGAGAAGAAGGAAAGCGCCTTGTGGGTTCCTTTAATCCGATGGAGTTTTGGAGGGGAGTAACGTATTTATGGAAAGGTAATATGACTGATTTCAGCCTTTACCATATGTATGTTCATGGCGCTTACAAGAATATTCTTGAAGGTGATCTTGAAACACTCATGCCTAATGATAGAGAACAGTTTAAAACTACGCATAATCTGAGACATCACCGCTATACCAATATCAGCGATATCGATTCTGACTATAAAATTTTCAAGAAATACATTCGGGCGCACAAAGATATCAAGTGGAAGCCTCTTCACCTTTTTCAATGTCTTGAGCTATTCATATCAATAATATTCTTCAGGGTCAGCTTTCCATTGCACTACAGTAATGTGCCTGATCACGGGTATAAAGGTCAGGAAGGCCTTGACCCATTAACCTTTATCAGCCCTGATGTTGAAAAACGGTCAGTCATCGAAGATATTAAAATCGCATCTGCTGGCGTACCTAAATGGTTTAATAGTGAATATTGGCAACCTGTTACAAAGTCTCCCCTACGATCAATTAACACACTACTTGGCCTGATCATTTCTGACCTGATTACCAACGTTCTGCAATATGTTATTTTGGCTCCCGCGCATCATCATGAAGAAGTTTACAGTTTTGAAAATCATGAAAAGCCTGAGGGCCGAGGTGAATGGTATCTTCACCAGTTCTTGACGGGATGCTCTTTTACAGATTGTGATGAATTTTTTAACACCATGCTGCCGGATTTTGTTTACCATACAGCCCATCATCTTTTTCCGGGTACACCTGAATACTATTACGAGCCAATGATGAAAGAAGCATGGGATATCTGCAGAAAGTATGACATTCCGTGTTTTGAGCTGGAGCTACGCAAGGTATCATTATCGCACTTCAAGGATCTGGTGGTTTATAGCTTTCCAGTCGCTAACGGTAAACATGAGGCAAAAGCTGCTTAAGAAGATTATCTTTCATAAAGAATGATAAATACCGGGTGACTCTAATCTACTGAGCCACCCGGATTAAAGTTCCCGCCCATAGGGAAGGAAGAAACATTACCCGTACCTCTCGAGTCACTCACCTTGGCAACACCCTGCCTCTCAACTTCATCAATACGAATAACCGAGTGAATAGGAATATAAGTTCGCTTTACCCCTGAAAATTCATTTTTCAACTTCTCTTCACCGGGATCGACGATCATTTGGGTTTTTTCACCAAACAGCAGCTCTTCAACCTCGATAAAACCATAAAGATCACTTTGAAAAATATCCCGAGCATATATCTCATATACCTGACTTTGATTAAGAAAAATAACCTTGAATATTTGGCTATCTGACATATTTGGATCCAGCTTAGTTAAAACAAGGCGGGATAATAACAAACTTCTGCACAAAACTCAGCCAGATAGCGATTTTCCTCAACAAATTACAACGTTATTCACTGTGCAGCCATCCCTTGTCGCTGTATAATCGCTGACCATTTTTCGACCAATTCAGACTTTGCTAGACCATGACAGACAAAATCACCAAAAAACTATTTATCAAAACCCACGGCTGCCAGATGAACGAATACGATTCTGCCCGTATGCGCGACCTGCTGGGCGAATCGCATGAGCTTGTTCAGACAGACAATGCTGATGATGCTGATGTAATCTTGTTAAATACCTGCTCTATCCGTGAAAAAGCTCAGGAAAAGGTCTTTCATGAGCTGGGGCGCTGGAAAAAACTCAAAGACAAGAATCCTGATCTGGTTATCGGCGTTGGTGGCTGTGTAGCCAGCCAGGAAGGCGAAAATATTGCCAAACGCGCACCCTTTGTTGATGTGATTTTTGGGCCACAAACCCTGCATCGCCTGCCCGAGATGATTGATGCATCAAAACAACACAGCACACCTACAGTTGTTGATATCAGTTTTCCCGAGATTGAAAAATTCGACAATCTGCCCGATCCTAAAAAAGAAGGTCCAAGTGCATTCGTCTCTATTATGGAAGGCTGTAGTAAGTATTGCACATTCTGTGTTGTTCCCTATACACGAGGCGAAGAAGTTAGCCGACCACTGGACGACGTGTTAACCGAGATAGCTGTACTCGCCGACCAGGGTGTTCGTGAAGTAAACCTGTTAGGACAAAATGTAAATGCCTACAGAGGTGATAATGCTCAAGGCGAAGTTGTCGATTTTGCCGAGTTATTACATTATGTCGCACGCATTCCCGGCATTGACCGCATTCGCTACACGACTTCACACCCTGTTGAATTTTCTGATGCATTGATTGAAGCTTATGCTGAGATCCCCGAACTGGTAGATCATCTGCACCTGCCCGTTCAAAGTGGCTCTGATATCATCCTCGCCAAAATGAAACGTGGTCACACAGCCCTCGAGTACAAATCAAAAATACGCAAGCTGTTAAAGATCCGTCCGAATATGAGCCTGTCTTCTGATTTTATCATAGGCTTCCCCGGAGAGACTGATGCGGATTTTGAGGCAACCATGAACCTGATTCATGACATGAACTATGATATGAGCTTCAGCTTTATCTACAGTGCTCGCCCCGGTACACCCGCCTCGGAGCTTCCTGACGACACACCGATGGAGGTTAAGAAACAGCGCCTTAAGATTCTCCAGGACAGAATTAACCAACAGTCCATGCAGATCAGTCGTCGAATGGTTGATACGACACAACGTATTCTGGTGACTGGTATATCAAAAAAAG
>CBDUPD010000297.1:0-4080 GCA_965368985.1 uncultured Spongiibacteraceae bacterium
AGGGTTGACGGAATCGTATAAGGATTCTTCAATAATAATTTGAGCACTTTCAGCTTCATTACATAAACGTGAGGCTAAATTAACTGCATCACCAACAACAGTATATTCCATACGATCATCAGAACCTATAAGGCCGGCCATCATTTTTCCACTGTTGATACCAATGCGTAGCTCAATAGGAAACAAGCCCTGTTTCTCTCTGCGCTTATTTAAATATTCTGCCAGCTTCTGCATTAATAAGGCGCAGGCTATCGAGTTATATTGGTGTTTGGGGTCTTCTTTTGGAGCACCAAACACAACCATTACGCAATCACCGATATATTTATCAACGGTTCCAAAGAAGAATCTTGAACAGGCGTTAAAGTAGCTATAATACTCATTGAGCAGGTTTTGAACTTCTTCGGGAGTCATCTTTTCAGAGATACTGGTAAAGCCTACGATATCTGCAAAAAGTACAGTGGCATTAACATGTTCACCGGCCATTTGTACGGTATCAAGTTGATCCATCACCTTGTGCTTAACATCTTTTGTTAATACACGGTCCAGCCTCGACTCAACCTGGGTTTTTCTGATTAACCCCTGACTCATATTGTTGATAGCATCAATAAGAGTACCCAATTCATCTGTTCGGCGATCGGTGATTATGTCAATTCTTCCTTCTCGAATATCTTCAGCGGCTGTGACCAGGGATCTGATGGGTTTTGACATTTTTTTGCCAAGATAAATACTTGTGCCAATGGTCAGCAATAACAGAATGCCAAAGGTATACAATATTAAATAGAGTTGATCCTTGAATTGTTTGTTAAATGCATCTTGGGAAAAAACAATAACAGAATAGCCACCGGTAACGCCTTTAAAGCTGATTGGACTGATATGTACAACCAGAATACGTTCAAGTGAATAGTCAAAGCGTTCTGTATCACCCAGTTTGTAATACTCCCGGTGAAAGACCAGTTCTTCCTTATTTGGTAGAATGCCTTTGGAAACGACTTTTTCAAATTTGCTGTTAAAGATAGCTGTGCTAACAATATGTTTATCCAGTGAGAAATTGTTAACCAGTAGCAGTAAGTCTAATGTTTGTTGTGAAAAGAGTGGTTCGACAGCTGCTGAAGCCATTTGGTGGGAAATAATTCTCCCGAAATCTCTCATATAATTATCATATTGCTTGGCTTGGTTTAGCAGCATAGGGATAACCAGCAAACTCATACCAACAAGCATTAAAACCATAATTGTCACTGCATATTGAAATGTCAGGGAAAAACTACGTTTACGTACTGGTGCCAGTTTCATTAGTGCTCTATATGATCATTTGTATGGAGATTAATTATATTATTATTTTGCCAACAGTGATTCATTATGACTCTTTGTTGAATAGTAATGCCATAACTGTTTATTATGCATCTAGTTTAGCGTAAATGATGTATTTATCTAAAGTCATTATGTTGTTATGTATAGATATTTTGTTAAAAATGCCTGGTGGTGTGGTGAAAAATATTAAAAACAGTTTTTTCTGTCTTATTGTTGTCAGCTTCAGCCTCTTTATGAGTGCCTGCAAAACAGAAGATACTCCACTGGTGTGGGATGGCCAGTGGGAGCGAACCATCTATGTTCCTGAAGGTTTTCAGGGGCGCTGTGTAAATGAGTTTTTAACGATAACCGGAAAAACCTGGTATCTGACAGCTATTGTTCACTCCACATTTGAGTGCAATCAGCCATTTCTTGAGCTCTCATATGAAGGCTCATTACAAGAAGTGCAGATTAAAAAGGAAACCGACGATAAGGATGTTCGGTTCCAGATATATGATATCCATCTCGCTGGTATGGTTGATGTGGCTGGTGATGACAGGGCGGTATTATCCGAGTCAGCTGTTGAAAATCTTTCAGCTAAATACGTGCCTGAAGAATTCCAGTTTTTTGAGCAAAAATCCTACCTATCTCATGGTGATACTATAATGCGAGCAGATATTTTTCAGCCCGTGATCAATTTTGCCATTCCGGGTTATCCCGTATCTACCAGACAGCTTCAGTACAAAAGAGTTAAATAAAGTCTTGATGAGTGTTAGCAGTTCTGGTCAGATTTTATAACTGCCATCGTGAGAGGTAAGTAGGTGTCTGAGGGTTTCCATTCAGGTGTCTGTAAACAAGATCGAGGCAGATTGTTGTTAGCAGTTGTTGAAACATCACTCTTCCCAAAGGCACATTGATGCATATTGTTGCATTTTCAGTGGCTGTTCCCCATGCAATCCAGACAGTGCCAACGGGCTTTTCTTCTGAGCCTCCATCAGGGCCTGCAATCCCCGTTATGGCGATAGCATAGTCGGAGTGCATGGTATTGATAATGCCTGAAAACATCGCCTGCACGGTTTGTTCACTGACGGCCCCATGGGTATTCAGAACTTCTTCGGGTACGCCAAGTAGCTTATGTTTAATCTGGTTTGAATAGCTGACAATACTCCCGGGAAAGACATCTGATGCTCCGGGTACTTTGGTGATCTCACTGGCCAGTAATCCACCGGTACAAGATTCCGCACAGCTGAAAGTTTTTCCTTTTTCTTGTAAAGCCTGAACCAGTCGTTTGGCGAAATTATTGGTATCGCTAGTAATAATGAAATTTTCAAGCAAGCCAAGCAGTTGTTGTTGCCACTGCGTAACCTCAATATCATCTGCTGCCCGTTTGCCGGCGGGTTTCAGCTTTAACTCCAGGGCAGGAAAGTCGGCACGAAAGCCAATTTGTAATACATCGTCAATGCCGTTCAACTCATCAATAATTAACTGCTGTAATCGTGATTCACCAATACCCATCAGAAAATATTTTTTCCATGGCAGCTCTGGCTTGATAGATAATTGTTTGGGGATAAAGTCTAAAAGGTGATTATTGGTAATCTGTTTTAATTCAGAGGGAACACCCGGGGTAGCGATAACCAGACAATGATTAATCGTCATATGAAATGCCGGTGCGCTGCCAGGAGCATCAGCAAATATCTGGCAAGAAGCAGGGAGTAAAGCCTGCTTCAGGTTGGCTTGGTTGGCCTTAAAGCCTCTTTTTTGGCACCAGTAGGTAATATGCTGTTCAGCCTCTTTGTTTATTGTCAGGCTTTCGTTTGCTGCATGTGCGAGAACTTCAGCAGTCAGGTCGTCTATGGTTGGGCCCAGTCCGCCATTAATAATCAAAAGACCACTTTCACTGCTTAAACGCAGAATTTGTGATTGCAGGTCTTCGCGGTGATCTCCTACGGTGACTTTCTCATTAACGGTTAGCCCAATCTCTGATAAGGCTGTGGCGATAAATGCCGAATTAGTGTCAACAATGTCGCCGCTCATCAGTTCTGAGCCGGTCATCAGTAGACTTATTTTGGTTTTTTTTGAACTGGTCATTTTTTCAGCTTATTAATGGCGTTGAAAAATAGAAATCCCAAGGCTATTCTAGGGGCAGTTAACACTAATATCAAAGTTAGTGGTTTTGACATGAGCGTTAACCTGCATAGACATAATTATAATAAGTTTAAGGGACTGTGGTGCCCCATCAAAAACACCAACAAAAGGATTTAAATGACTGCTGTATCACTTCAAGACCTCTCGATTCTTATGGTTGTACCCTCAAGAGTACTGGGTGCTGTGTTATCAAAAGAACTTGGTGATTTAGGCGCAATCAAAAAGATATGTTGTAAAAATATTGAAGAAGCGCTGATTCAGATGCGAGAGCTAAAGCCCGATCTGGTCGTAAGTTCTATGTATTTTGAAGATGGCGACGGCATTGACCTTATTACTGCGATGCGCAATGAGACGGCTTTTGAAGATACACTGTTTATGTTGATATCCAGTGAAACACGCTTTGAGATGTTAGACCCCATTCGACAAGCGGGTGTCGTTGCTGTTCTATCCCGCCCGTTTACCTCAGAAGCTCTGGCTCAGGCTGTAGAAACGACTTTGGGTTATCTTGATGCGGAGAGTTTCACAGCTGTTCATAAAGATATTTCCAGCTTGAAGCTGTTGGTGGTTGATGACAGTAAATTGGCACGACGACATATGATGAAAGTGTTGGATAAGCTCGGAATCAAAGATGAGAATATTATTATGGCT
>CBDUPD010000298.1:0-4054 GCA_965368985.1 uncultured Spongiibacteraceae bacterium
TCACAATACTTCATAGCTTTAAATCTTCCCTTAGTTTTTGCATTGCCTTCTTTTTATCTTCGATGCTCATCACCGGCTTTGGTAAGCCCTGCCAGAGCTTATGTTTTTCTCGCTTTTCTTGATCTTGGCAATGGCCTATAAATTCAGCATAGCTACATGGCCATATTTCACGCTCAGAGCGCACAGAGTCGCGTATATATTCTTCTAGATGCTTTATACCCCTGGCAGCGTCTTGTATCGTTATACGTGCCTGAAATAGTTTTAAACACCATAGTTTGAATGTAGATGTATAATTATTGTCGTTATCGTAAATCTCCAGCCCTTGTGCTTTGCATTTATTTTGAAACAGGTCGCCAAATCTAGCGAACAAGCCTAAGACCAGTTTCTCTGTTTCTGAATTCCATTGCTTCGAGTTCTTGCATTGCCTGATTTGCTTGTTGTCGCTGTCGATCTGCGAATGATTGATGATTTGATTGATGTTGCGGGGGTCTTGGGTCATTTCGTTTGCTCCACTTCTTCGCGTTGCGTATCCAATTTCTGACGGCTGCCTGCCAATTCTTCATTTTTGTTTTACCAACATGCCAGCCATTGCTTTCAAAGTAGTCATAAAATGCTTCTGGTTGATCCTCCTCGTTAAATCCTCTTTCTAACATATAGTCTGATATCTCTTCTACTGTTGGTTTTATCATGCATCACCTCAAAACATTTCGAATTGAACGCCACTAGCTAAGTCTATATTTCTCTTTGCTAGCTGAAAGTAGCTAGGCTTTAACTCCGCTCCTATGGCCTTTCTTCCCAGTTTCAAAGACATATATGCCTCACTTCCGATCCCCAAAAATGGAGTCCACACAACATCACCTTCCAAGCTCCATAGTTGTAAACATCGCTCTATTACGTCTAACTGTAACGGGCAAATATGCCTTTCGTCGTCGGATTCTCTACCTTCTCTGAAATTTAACGTATCAGTTTCGTTGATATCATCCCATACTGGAGATGCGTATTTTTGCCAAACATCAACACTTGTATTATGTTTTGAGGGCATCCAGAAATGGGACCCATCCTCGCGTTCAATCTTTTTGAATCCTTGCGGTGGTTGATCTCCAACATAGTACTTAAACTCGCCAGCAACCGGCCTTTGATTGTCTCCGGGCTTTCTCATAATAACTACATAATCTGGAATCCCCATTCTAGACATCGCCGAATCTTTTTTAATCGTTTTATGTAACAATCCGAGCGCCTTCGTTCTCGTCATTGCGGTTACTGGATTTTTCCAAATACAAACTTCAGAATGATATATAAAGCCAGCATCTTGATATGCTCGAATCAAATCACCTCTAAAGTCTTTAACACCTATAAAACCGTCATTTTGTTTTGAAGTGGGTAGATTCATGCAGTGTATAGCAACGTTGCGCCCAGGCTTTATAACCCTAAATTGCTCTTTAATAAGAAATTTGTATTGCTCCCAAAACTCATCATCACTCTTAACATTGCCCATATCCCTATCGCTATTTGAGTATGTATAAAGAGACGCAAATGGAGGGCTAAATACTGAGAAATCGACACTATCCGATGGTAGGTTTTGAGCAACTTCAACAGTGTCGGCGTTATAAATGTGGTAGTTATCGCCTTTATATTCTTCAATAACATTCATTTCGGTCTCCTATAAAAAATTTGGGATTGTCATTTTTTCTCGCGGTAAATAATCTGTTTTATTTACCGTTGCGCCTTTTATTTGTGATATGGTCAAATCTCGTATTATTGTGCTCATCTCCCAATTCATCTGATCGTGTTGTTTTTGTTTCCGCTTGATGTTATCTAGTACGGCTCCTTCGCGATCTGATACTACTATATGGACATCAACTGGTTTTGTTTGGCCGAACCGCCAACATCTACGAACCGCCTGATAGAATGATTCGAATGAGTCAGAAAGACCGACAAAAACCATCTTATTGCAATGTTGCCAATTCATGCCGAATCCGCATATTTTTGGCTTGCTTACTAATTTTGCGTAATCGCCATTAGTGAATCCTAAAATATTAGACTCTTTAATTTCTGGCTTTTGACTACCATAAACCTCGATAGAGTCATTTACTAATTGATAAATTAAATTAGATTCGTCGTTTAAATTGGTCCAAGCTATGCCACAATCCCACTTATTCATTATCTCGGCAGCTTTCTTGCACCGATCATTGACGCTATCACGCCTAGCCTTGTTACGCTCTTGAAGCCCCTGGGCAACTGTTACAAATAAATCATCAGTAGCTTCTGTTTCGACTATGTGTTCATACAGATTAAGTGACGGCAGGTCATACCCATCTGACTCATATCCAAGGTCAGATGGGTTTCGGATCACAACTGCCCACGTAGACAACCACTCCCAAAATTTGCGTCTAGCATGTCCTTTTAATCGCCATTTAGATGTGTCTGACCCATCATGTATAAAAAATGTTGCTAACATTTCGACCTGAGACATGACGCCCAAAAATTCCGATTGTGTCCCTAATTCCATGAAGTCATTTGGAGATGGTGTGGCAGTACATGACAAACGATAAGGTATGTTTTTGGCAAAGCTGGTTATAAATCGCCTCAACTTTCCTTCCATCCCTTTAAGGATCGATGATTCATCAAGAACGATTCCGCTATACGAATCGGGGTTAAAATTTTTCAGCATCTCATAGTTTGTTACATGGATATCTGTGCCACATAGCGAAGGCTCTCGTATATACGCGGATTCCAATCCGAACTTAGCACCCTCACTAACTGTCTGTTGCGCTACGCAAAGAGGAGCTAAAACCAATACTGGCAGTCCTGTATGCTCTGACACTCTACGCGCCCATGATAGCTGCATAAATGTCTTGCCTAGTCCTGTATCGGCAAAAATAGCTGACCTTCCGCGCTTACATGCCCATTTAACGATATCGCGTTGAAAGTCCTTTAACTGGTTCGATAACTCGCTATCTAAACAAGTGAAACCGGCATCTATGTGGTCTATTTCTTTTGTTCTTATGAAATCATGGTAATTCATTGTATTCCCCTTGATGACGCAATATAAATTTTATTAAGTGATTCTTTTAGTTTTCTATTCTCATTTTGTAGCTCACTATTCAGCCTAATCATTTTCTGCAATAACTCTAATTGTTTATCATAATCACTTTTTAGTAGTTCATAGCTTTTAACTAATAACATACTTATCCACAACCTCTTTTATTTCAGCAATAGTTGTCAATTAAGAAGGGGTTAGTGACCTCTTCATATCGTATGGGATTAATTAAACAATACACTTATCAGCACACAGTTTTACAACTTGCCGGTTGCTCTCTAGCTCTTCCTTGAGATAGTCACTCTAATGCTGTTTATGCCCTGGCTATTTCATCCCGCCAGTCCACACCCCTTCTTATCCGTCAACCAATCAAAGACTATGGTTGATTTTGCTAGCGCCATTTCGAGCAACTAACTAGTGCGGTATTGTTTAAATGTTACTTTACTACTCTCTAATTTTAAGTCTTAGCAGACATTGAGCTTGAGTTAGGGTCATGCTCGTTGAAACACCCTAAGCTAAAATTAAGCTAGGGTGTAAAAATTCCAGCGAAAATCTTTTTCAAAGGGTTTTTTGCTAATTGATATGGCGATTGAAAATTTAGATAAATGTTTATTTAGTTTTCTAGATGTTTCAGGTACGCATCCTAGTTTAGTGGCGGCCACGACTTGCTTTGTTGTTGCATTGGGGTTTTCTGCCAAGAACTCTAAAAGCTTAAGCCCTGTAATATGTGTGGCTGGTATGGTTTTCTGTATCTTTTTAAGATCAGTAGCGCATATACCTTGGATAATTGTATATTTCATTACATTCTCCATCAGTTAATTAAACCAATGGCGAGCAGGGCGGATTTAAACAGATATTCTTGACGTGAATGATAAATATAGATACTATTCATCACAGTTATATCGTGTTTAAACCCGTAGGCCGGCAAGCCAATGATCGGGTTTTATTCATTCTAGTCGTTGTTTATTCCTTGTTCAACAGCTCTTGTATAAAATCTGTTAAATCATCACACAA
>CBDUPD010000299.1:0-4035 GCA_965368985.1 uncultured Spongiibacteraceae bacterium
GAACAAGAATATCCGCTGGAGGTAAATCCAGATCAGCCAAATCGACAGCTGACATGCTGGTTAAAACAGTTACCGCTATCAATAAAGGTTTATCATCACCAAATGGTACAAGCGCATCACTGGCAGCCCGCATCATCTTACGACCACCGGATGCATGCACATTCACCATCCACACACCGAGATCAGCTGCAGCCGCCACCGCTTTAGCAACCGTGTTAGGAATATCATGAAACTTCAGATCCAGGAAAACATCAAAGTCCCTGGCCATTAACTCTTTTACCATTTCCGGACCAAAACGAGTAAACAACTCTTTGCCAACCTTTAAGCGACATAGCGATGGGTCCAGTTGATCAACCAGATTAAACATGGCTTTTTTATCAGCATAGTCGAGAGCAACAACGATATTCTTTTCTTTCATTTATCTACCTAACAATTCGCATTTTTAATTTTTTAGTCGCCTTCACTACCACGTATACGTCTTATCGAATCCCAGCACTGGCACTGAGGACACAACCAGTGCATTTGCACACCTGAAAATCCACACTCCCTGCATTGATGAGTGGCTTTATTTTTCATGACATCTGAAACCAATTGATGTAGCAGCATCAGGTTTTCTTTGGCTACACCTTGCAACAGACCTAACTGCTCATTAACTAACAGCTCCAGACCTTGCAAGGTTGGACGCTTTTTCACTTGCTGACTTAAAAATTCACCGGCTTCAAATTCATCAATCTCTTTCAATGCCTGAAAAGCTGCCTTCTCAATCTGAACTGAGGGATAGTTATCAAGCATCTTTCTCAAATATTCAACAAAAGCGGCCGAATCATTATTAAAACATCGCTCCAGAATTGGCAAAGCGTTAATCAATAAGTGCGGATCCTGATTCGGTAAGGCCTCAAGAATCGTTATAGCAGATTCACTATTACCTTTCTCAACTGCCAGCTCTGCCCTGATCAATGTTGCCCTGGCACATTCAGGGTAGACCTCAAGCGACTCACTCAATGCCTCTTCTGCTGCCTTAAAATTATGATCACGCAAGGCAATTTCAGCTATCTCACAATAGTAGTGAGCAATCTCAATATGGTGTTTACCCGATGACAGACGCTTATCTTCAAAAGTAACACTACGCTTTGGTAACAGTTGCTCTGCTACCAGAATGGCTTTTTTCCACTCTTTTTCAATTTGATAAATCTGCTGCAATAACTCCAAAGGCCTTTCTTCAAAGTTTTTAGAATTATTAACCACATTAATCAATAACCGCTCTGCCCTATCAAGCAGACCGGCAGAGATATAATCATTGGCCAACTCAATAGTCGATGTATGTGTTTGTTCTTTGGGAAGCTTACTACACTCAACCAGGTTAGCATGTATACGAATGGCCCGATCAACTTCACCTTTACGACGCAACATACTCGCCAGCGCATTATGCAATTCAAAACTTTCGCTATTAACTTCACAGGAATTGATGAAATCTTCTATTGCCTGGTCAGGCTCTTCATTCAATAAAAGATGTATGCCTTCCATATAGGATTTGTGCCACGCCCTGTTTTTAAATTTCATCCAGACATCAAATAACTGGAATCGCCCCAACAGCCAACCCAGGGCTATTGCAATAAAACAGATGAGAAGAATGCTCCAATCAGGCATAGGGTATTATTCAGTTGTTTGCGCTTTGAGGGATTTTTTTTGATCTTTGATAATACGTCGGTGTCTTTTACTAAAACCGAGCCAAAAAGGGAAAGATGATAATAAGCCAAGCAAGCCGCCTGCAATAAAGCTGGCAACTATGGCTAATTCCAGATTTATACCGGTCAACTTCATAAAAATCAGGTCTATATCGACCACCGTATTATTTTTGATACAAAACAACACAACATAACTACAACAGACAAAAATAACTGCTGTTATCAGTATTCTATAAAACCAGGTGAGATATTTACGCATTATATCGATCTGCCACTAGCCAAAAGCCTTTTTACCTATTATTAACAAAACAAGTATTAGCGGACAAGCATACAGAAAAGATGGGATGTGTGGAATATGTGTCTATGAACGATCTTGTTGAATAGATGCATTTACACGCTCACGCATCTCTTTTCCGGGCTTGAAATGAGGCACATACTTACCATCAAGCTCAACGGTATCGCCCGTTTTTGGGTTACGACCCTTACGAGGCGCACGATAATGCAATGAGAAACTACCAAAACCACGAATCTCGATGCGCTCACCTGTGGCCAGAGCATGTGACATTTGCTCGATAATAGTCTTCACCGCAAGCTCAACATCTTTAGCAGATAGCTGTGGCTGCAATGCAGTTATGCGTTCAATGAGTTCTGATTTGGTCATTTTGACAAAATCTCTCTTCTCTACGGATTAAAATCAAGTTAAATATAGACTAGCTAAAGACGAACGTCTAGTAATAAAATCAAAGAGATAGCGAATTTCGCTACCCCTTTGTGATAAGTATACCCCGTAAGGTACTATGAGAGCGTTGAATGGAAGCAAATAAACCCTTCTATCAATGCATAAATACCACCTGCCAGCATCCAGCCCACAGGCGGCAATCCCATAATTACTTATCCATTTGCGCCTTGATAAGATCACCAATCGTAGTTGGATTAACAGATTCAGCAGCTTCTTTCTCTTTTTGAGCTTTCAGCGCTTCTTTCTCATCATAAGCTTCAACCGCTTTCACAGATACCGCAATGCTACGGTTCTTACGGTCAACAACGATAATACGAACATCTACCGAATCACCTTCTTTCAGCACTTTAGTCGCATCTTCAACTTTATCACGGCTTAACTCAGAAGCTTTCAGTGTCGCTTCAACTTCTTCAGCAAGAGTGATTACAGCGCCTTTGGCATCTACTGACTTAACAGTACCGGTTACCAGAGCACCTTTGTCATTTTCTTCAACATAGCTGTGGAAAGGATCATTTTCTAGCTGCTTAACGCCTAGAGAGATACGCTCACGCTCTGAATCAACTGACAGGATAACGGTTTCAATTTCGTCACCTTTCTTGAAGTTACGAACAGCTTCTTCGCCAGCTTCTGTCCATGAAATATCAGAAAGATGTACCAGACCGTCGATGTTGCCATCAAGACCAATAAAGATACCGAAATCAGTGATCGACTTGATAGTGCCTGAAACTTTATCGCCTTTAACGAATTTCTCAGCGAAATCATCCCAAGGGTTAGCTTGACACTGCTTGATACCAAGCGAAATACGACGACGCTCTTCATCAATATCAAGAACCATAACTTCAACTTCATCACCCAGTTGAACAATCTTCGATGGGTGAACGTTTTTGTTGGTCCAATCCATTTCAGAAACGTGAACAAGACCTTCAACGCCTTCTTCAAGCTCTGCGAAACAACCGTAATCAGTCAGGTTAGTTACGCGTGCTGTGGTACGCGCACCTTCAGGGTAACGACCTTTAACAGCAATCCATGGATCTTCACCCAATTGCTTAAGACCAAGAGAAACACGGTTACGCTCACGGTCAAACTTAAGAATGCGAACGTCGATTTCATCACCAACATTAACAATTTCGCTAGGATGCTTGATACGCTTCCATGACATATCAGTGATATGCAGAAGACCATCAACACCACCAAGATCAACAAACGCACCGTAATCTGTAAGATTTTTAACGATACCTTTAACTGCCTGACCTTCTTGAAGTGTAGACAACAACTCATCACGCTCTTGGCTGTTTGCATCTTCAAGAACTGCACGACGAGAAACAACAACATTGTTGCGCTTGGCATCAAGTTTGATAACTTTAAACTCTAATACTTTGCCTTCAAGATGTACTGTGTCACGAACAGGACGTACATCAACAAGTGAACCAGGAAGGAATGCGCGGATACCACATACATCAACAGTGAAACCACCTTTAACTTTACCACTGATAAGGCCTTCAATAACGGCTTCAGTGTCATGAACTTTCTCAAGCTCTTTCCAGGATTCTGCACGTTTGGCTTTTTCACGTGATAATTTAGTTTCACCAAATCCGTCTTCAACAGATTCAA
>CBDUPD010000300.1:0-4032 GCA_965368985.1 uncultured Spongiibacteraceae bacterium
CTCAGGGCTCATGTATTTCGGTGTTCCAATAACCTTGCCAACCTGTGTCATATTGGAATCCGGGGCTAATGGGCGTGCGATGCCGAAATCTGTTAAAACAGCTGCACCATCTTCGCGGAACATAATATTGTCCGGTTTTACATCTCTGTGAATAATGCCTTTGCGGTGGGCGTAATCTAAAGCCAGGGCGGTATCCTTGATGATTCTAATTACATCAGGAATGTCCAGCCCTTGCTTGATTTTTGCGGCCAGATCCCCGCCGTTTAGGTGTTCCATGGAAATATAATGATAATCACCAGCGACACCCACATCATAGACGGGAACAATATTGGGGTGTGATAGCCGTGCGACAATTTTGGCTTCACGGGTAAAGCGTTCGCCGTAGGTTTTATCTTCCTGGGCTTTAGGCATCATTACCTTGAGAGCCACCTTTCTGCCAAAGCTTTCCTGAATTGCCAGATAAACAGTTGCCATGCCACCTTCGCCAAGGCGACTGAGAATGGTGTACCCGGGTATTTTTGGGCTGTCAGTTACAATTGATGGGTCTTTTTCTGTTGCGTCCAATTTACTTACCGTTCAGCAGGTTGTAAAAAATTATGTTTAGTTATTAGTCATTTGTGCGCTATTTGCAGCAACAGCATTAACTATAGCATGAGTTTTCCGTAATTGACTGAATTTATTGATGTTTGAGGGTGTTTGACTCTGCCTGTAAGAAACGTAGCCAGAACACTATCAATAACACTGTCCCTGCCTACCCCCTGCTCCATCCATAACTTGCGCCTAAAAAACGTTAACTTACAATATTATGTAGCAAACATGATTGTTTTTTCCAGTTTTTAGCTGATTGGAGGATTGTTTTTCGGATAAGAGGCGGTTTTTATTTTTCAAATGCGCCGAGTCCTTTTAATGGTATGAATTTATCAGCAAGAGTACAAATGATATACCCTGTAATCAGACCTACTGTATTGGCAAATTGGTCTTCCCAGGATGCGAAACGATAACCGGTTAACCCCTGAAGAAACTCAATAGTGATACCAAAAACAAAAAATAGGCCGAATAGCCAATAAAGTTGCCTGTTGTTATTTGCAATCATGCAGCATTGTATAGCGAACCCGATATAGGCGATGGCGTGAGCAGCTTTATCCCATATGTGTATTGTAGCCGGGCCCTCCATGGGTGAGAGGCTGAGGTAGCTGATCAGACCGGTATATATAAAAAGGGTGATGATGAGTAGTGAGCGAGGTGTCATGTCAGGGGTATCAGTCTAGTGTTGGTTCGGTGTATTGATGAAATTGAAACAGACGGGTCTCTTGGGTATCGCCATCGGAGGTATAGTTTCTTTCAATAAATTTTATATTTAGGTCTGTGGAAATAGTAAGCAATGTGCTGCTACGAGTGCCATAACTATCAGACTGGATAAAGCGTGAGGATAGTAGTTTCTCGGTTTTCCTGTCGATACCGGTATCGGGTAAAAGTTCAGATACCGCTTGTTGTTTGTCACGGAGCATTTCAAACCAGGCTTCATCGTTAAAGGGTTGCTTCAGCAGTGGCTCAATGCTCTTTTTGCCCTCGGTGACTTTATACCAAGGGGTATCAAGAGAGGCATTACTTAAGCCATAGATGCCTGGTGTTAATTGTGATGATTGCTGTGTGTGATTGGCATAATAATGCAATACAGGCTCTGGTAGCAGGTGACCATACAGGCAATTATACCCAGCGTAGTCTGATCGAGTATTAATGAGTTTGCCGGTATAGGTCTTCTGAGTGTCTTCCCCCGCGAGAAAATTCCGAACAATCTCGCCCCGGCTTTTTTGGTAAGTGCGATTGTCTGTCTCTCGATAGTTGGTAATCGCAGCAAAGCGGCCTGTGCGGGTTATACCTAGCCAGGTGCCGCCAGCCTGAATATCCCTTCCGGCCAGAAGTTGCGGGTATTCATCCCAGTAATGTGCGCGCTGTGTTGGTCGCGTATAAAACTCATCGCGATTGGCAGCAACGATAAGGGGGTAGTCTGGGTGGGCATGCAGGGCAATGAATATCAGGCACATAAGATGATAGTGTTTTAATTTATCGCATTAAGCCAGTAAATTTGTACAATGCACAATAATAATGAATTGCGAAATGATTTCCATGAAAGTTCATGTGATAGTCATTAGTATGTATAAAACCCCGAACCTTCGTGAGTGAATATTACCCCCTATGTTGTCAGTTATTATCCTTTATCTATTTCTGGGAGCGTTGGCGGGGTTCATTGCAGGCCTTTTTGGTATGGGTGGCGGTGTTATTATTGTGCCAACACTGGTCTATGCCTTCACGCAACAAGGAATGTCTATTGAGATACTGACACATATGGCAGTTGGTACATCGCTGGCTGTAATTTGTGTTAGTTCAGTCAGTTCAGTCTTTGCCCACCACAAAAATGATTTTGTTTTATGGCCGGTTGTCAGGGCAATGGCGCCGGGTTTGATAGTAGGTGTTATGTTGGGTGTCTATACGGTTATTCATATTCCCGGGCCTACCCTGCAGTGGATTATAGGTTGTTACCTTGTTTTGGTGGGTATTCAGATGGGATTCGAGATTATGCCTTCCGGTGACAGAAAATTACCCGGTGCCGGAGGTTTGTTTTTAGCAGGCGGACTGTTTGGCTGGATATCGGCAATGTTTGGTATTGGTGGAGGCTCATTAAATGTGCCTTTTATGAGCTATTATGGTCTGCGTATGCAAAATGCAGTGGCTACAGCTGCAGCGTGTGGCATGCCAATAGCGTTTGCGGGTGCCATCAGTAATGCATATGCCGGGATGCAAATGGATGGCTTGCCAGAGGGGAGTTTGGGTTATATTTACTTGCCAGCTTTTTTTGGTATAGCTGTGATGAGTGTACCCTTCGCAAAATTAGGTGCAAAATTGGCAAAAAAACTGCCTGGACTTATTTTGAAGCGTCTATTTGCCATTTTTCTTGCTATTATAGGCAGCTCTTTAATTGTGACAGCAGTAGGGATAGCTTGAAATGTTAACACACCCGAATTTTGATCCGGTGGCCATTGATTTAGGTTTTGCGCAGGTGCACTGGTACGGCTTAATGTATCTTGCCGGATTCAGTTTTGCCTATTGGATATGTAAAAAATATGCCAAAGAAGGAAGAATAGCCCTCAAGCCCGACCAGGTTGATGATGCTGTTTTTTGGGGTGCTATTGGTGTTGTGTTAGGGGCCAGAATTGGTTACGTATTGTTTTACGGTTTTGAAAATTTTCTGGAAAACCCGCTTTGGGCACTGAAGGTTTGGCAAGGTGGCATGTCATTTCATGGTGGTTTTCTCGGTGTTGTACTGGCGGCTATCCTGTTTGCAAAAAAACACCAGATACCAATAGGCCGGTTGTGCGATACCCTGGCTATTGCCGCACCGATGGGATTATTTTTTGGAAGAATGGGTAATTTTATCGGGCAAGAGTTATGGGGGCGGCCAACAGATGTGCCGTGGGGCATGATATTCCCTAACGACCCATCAGGGCTGGCGCGTCATCCTTCACAGCTCTATCAGGGAGTTTGTGAAGGTTTGTTAGTGTTTCTAATTATATTTTTCTATACCCGTAAACCTCGTCCTGAATGGGCAGCGGGTGCCCTGTTTGTAATTTCTTATGGTTGTTTTCGTTTTCTGGTGGAGTTTGTTCGTGAGCCGGATGCGCACATTGGTTTTGACTTGTTTGGCTGGATGTCTCGTGGGCAGATTCTTTCCATACCGATGGTGATTGTTGGTATTATGGTTATGGTTTGGGCTTATCGAAGGGATGCCGCAAAAAACCAATTATAAAAATATAGGTTAGTTATGCAGCAATATCTGGATTTGATGCGTCATATAAAAACACATGGCGTCGATAAAAGTGATAGAACAGGCACTGGCACACGTAGCGTATTCGGTTATCAGATGCGCTTTGACCTTAATGAAGGTTTTCCCTGTGTTACTACAAAAAAACTGCATTTGCGCTCTATTATTCATGAGTTGTTATGGTTTTTGCAGGGTGATACCAATATCAAATA
>CBDUPD010000301.1:0-4018 GCA_965368985.1 uncultured Spongiibacteraceae bacterium
CAACTCTTCACGTAAAGCTTTAACCATAGTGATAATCGTATCAGCATTTGGCCCCTGCATTATTGACTGCTCACGCTGAATCTCTCTATCGGTAATTGCAAGTTTTGTCAGTGATAATGCTTTTGTGACTTCAGATGATGCTGAGTGAGTGCAAGCTGATAAATTAACCAGGTATACAAGTTCATTCATCAAGCGCTCAGAAGCAAGAATCTCATTACTATCGGGCGATTGCTCAAAATTGCGTAATTCCGCATCAAGAAGCGCCAGTGTACGCTTTCTGGTAAACCCAAGCTCAAGATCTCCACACAGCATAGCTTCAAGCACAGCCTCACCGAGCAACCACTGTGCCCGAATTTCTGCATCACCTACAGCATCGGCAAGACGAGACATTGCCCTGTGCATCAGCTGCATTTTTAATTCAATATTAGCTTCACGAATTAAACCGATTAACCCGATTTGATACATCTGCCTTTGTCGACTGATGAGAGATTTAAGCTCTGCATCTTTTTCTTTACCACTGGCTACCAGTTTTATCTCAGCCGGTGCAGTGTAATTTGACAACTCACTTTCAAATATAAGCTGCTGGCGTAAAGCTGCTTTTAATTCATTAACAAACTCAAGTGTTAATGCAGGCATCGCTTTTTCAGTATCAACGACATATTCGATATAACAAGGCATAGCTACAAACGCGTGACTTAATGCTGAAAGAGTAAAATCCGAGGCTTTGCCAGGATTCTCAATCAAGCTATCCAATACTTTCAGCATTTCAGTTGCTAATTCAGATGCGCCGGGTATCTGTAGCATCTTCAAAATACCAACAATTTCACCCAAAAAGGTTTTACTTTCAGCAAGCTGTTCAGTTATTGAACGGTCTGTCATAAAAGCCTCAAAATGGCGAGACGCATTTTGAATAGTGACATTGAGCTCTGGCTCAATGACTTTAATAGAAGTCACGTTAAGAGGAATTATATCAGTCACACAAATGCCTTAATTTATTAGTTTTATTGAGTGTGGTAAATCGTGCTTATCGCTGTAATTATACGATTGCTATAAAATATAGCTCTTTATAAGAGAAACTACTAAAAACTTTGCTCGAAAACCAGTGTTTTTAAAGGCTTTTTTTAAAAAAATGCTATCAACGTCGATTATGCAGGTTATTTAATAAGCGATATCTTGAAATATCACTTCAATAGGCAATATTGAGCAATATCAGCTAGGGAAGCTCCTTTAACCACAAGCACTGCCCACCAGACTTATCATCCAGAAACTGAAGATACTCTAGATGGGCTTTCTCTTCTTCCCGGGTAGGCTTCAAAACAGGTAGAGAGCGACCATTAAGTACCTCTCGTATTGCTTCAGCTGTCTCATTTCCTGATGCATCATTGCTGCCAGCACCCAACTCCAGACCTCTTTGCCCACCAGTCATCAACAGATAAACTTCTGCCAGAATCTCGGAATCAAGAAGAGCGCCATGTAATTCACGGTTAAAATTTTCTATACCCAACCGCTTACATAATGCATCCAACGTATTTCTCTGGCCTGGATACATGTTTTTGGCCATAGCCAATGTATCAATAACCGTACAGTGATCATTGACTAGACCATATTTATTTCCATCAAGCGTTAATTCATGATTAAGAAAACCCACATCGAACGGGGCGTTATGAATAATTAACTCAGCGCCAGAGACAAAATCAATAAAATCTTTTGCAACAGTCGTAAACAAGGGCTTATCTGCAAGAAATTCACTGGTAATACCATGAACTTCAAGCGCTCCTTGTTCGCTCTCTCTCTCAGGGTTTATATATTGATGATAGTGATTACCGGTTAGCCTGCGATTAACAAGCTCAACACAACCAATCTCGATTATCCGATTGCCTTCCGAGATGGCAATACCCGTTGTTTCTGTATCTAATACAATTTGTCGCATTATAAAAACTCACTCGCGCCCAGATTGGCCAACTCATCTGCAATTTCATTTTCACGGTGCCCACTGTGGCCTTTCACCCAGTGCCAACGTACGTTGTGACGAGAAACTTGTTGATCCAGTTTCTGCCATAAATCTGCATTTTTTACCGGTTTTTTGTTCGCTGTCTTCCAGCCATTTTTTTTCCAGTTTGACATCCACTTTTGAATACCGTCTTTCACATAGCTGGAGTCTGTGGTCAACTTAACCTCGCAAGGTCGCTTAAGAGTCGCCAATGCCTCTATGGCAGCCATTAACTCCATACGGTTATTGGTTGTATTGTGCTCACCACCATGCAGGGATTTTTCTTTACCTTTAAAGCGCAAAAGAGCGCCCCAACCTCCCGGGCCAGGATTGCCCTTGCAGGCTCCATCAGTAAATATTTCAACAATGTCAGAGTCAGCCATCAATGAATAGTCGTTTTCTTATTATCCTGATGAGTATATAGCGAAGGTTCCATGATAGGAATGATTGGCTTGGCCGATCTACGCCACTTGGGCTTAATTGGCGTTAATGTAGAGACTTCTTTTTTAGCGACAAGAACATAAAAGCTACCAAAAGGTAACTGCAGGAAATTCAAAAATTTCTCAAGTTTCGCAAACTTTCTGGTGAAATTATTACTACTAATGGGGGGTTTGTAATATCCGTATTGTACGCTTTGTACTTTCAAATCCATCAACAATAACCAATCAGCCAACTTGGGGGCAGATAAAAGATGGTTTTTCCAGACACTATTGGGGTGTAAACGCCCGATCAACGACCATAAACCCATAAAACTAAAAGGATTGAATGCAACTATCACAACATGCCCCGATGGCAACACAACTCGCGATGCCTCCTTTAATAACTGGTGAGGGTGCAATGAGTATTCCATCATATGATGTAAAAGAACCACATCAACTGACTCGGTTTCTACAGGTAGCTGCTCTTCATCAGCGATACTGGCAATATTGTCACCCTGAAGTGGCCCAATAGAAAAACGGTGCCTGATTTTGCTGCTTTCAAATAAAGAGATATTCCTGCAAGCACTTATCTGCATAAGATGGTAGCCAAATAAAGTGCTTAACACCTCGTCAGTAATCTCCTTTTGTTGAGCCAACAGCTCTTTACCGGCAGGAGAATCAAATAACTGCTCGACCTTTGGAATCATATCCGCCAGAGGAAACTGTGTTTTTCTGTGTAATAGCTTTTCAGCTAACCTATTTTTCTTCATGACAGACTATTTGCTGGTTTCACTAAAGCTAATTATGCACCATAATTTAAATGTCGCTATAAAATATGAACAATTAATAATGCAAATCACACCTATTTCAGCATTTACAGATAATTATATTTGGGCATTATTCGATCATAATCAGGCAATTATTGTCGATCCTGGCGATGCCAAGCCTGTTATTGCATTTCTTAAAAAAAATAATCTTACACTTGCCAGCATTTTAGTGACACATTGGCACCCTGACCATATTGGTGGTATTGATGAACTTTTGATCCACAATCACGATCATATACCTGTATATGGGCCAAAAAGTGAACATATCGTGCAGGTAACCAACCCACTCTCAAATGGGGAAAAAATTAATTTACTCAATAACTCTTTTGAAGTGATCACTGTTCCTGGTCATACAATGGATCATATCGCGTATTATTCGGCTGATAATGATAGTCTATTCTGCGGAGATACGCTTTTTGCTGGTGGCTGCGGTAGAATTTTTGAAGGAACAGCAGAAATGATGCACAAGTCACTTCAAAAACTTGCTGTATTACCCGAAAATACAAAAGTGTATTGTGCACATGAGTACACATTGAGTAACCTGCAATTCTGTTTAGAGGTTGAACCTGACAATATCACACTACAAAATCGTTTATTCGAATGTGAAAAGCTACGCAAACAAAATAAATGCACACTCCCAAGCACTATTAAAGAAGAAAATATGACAAACTGTTTTCTACGAGTGACTGAAGAAACCGTTATAACACAGGCTCTCAATCAGGGGGCAGCTACCAGCACACCCGTCGATATATTCGGCCAGTTAAGAGAATGGAAAAATAATT
>CBDUPD010000302.1:0-4015 GCA_965368985.1 uncultured Spongiibacteraceae bacterium
TTTTCAATGCTTATTGGTATTGTTACCGGGGTTCTATTCGACGCTTTTGTAAAAAAAGGTGTGTTGCCGGCTAACCCGCATAAGAGTGAGTTACCAGAAGATTTTAAATTTTGGCAAGAAGCCAGACAGCAGTGGCAGCAAGTTGAAGTAAATGGTACATGGCTTGTCAGTGTTCTGGTTAATGGCCTAAAGGATGGTCGTATGGTTTTACGCTGGGCTTTTTTTGGTATTGTACTGGCTTCAGCTATTCGTGCGTTGGTACCGCTGGATATGTTTCAGGAGTACCTCGGGCCAAGTGTTATTGGTTTGATGTTTACTGTGGTTTTTGCCACCGTGCTTGAAGTTTGCTCTGAAGGGTCGGCACCTATTGCGGGAGATATTCTCAATCGTGCAGATGCACCAGGTAATGGATTTGCTTTTTTAATGGCAGGGGTTGCTACCGACTATACTGAGGTGATGGTAGTTAAAGATACCACCCGATCCTGGAAGATAGCCCTGTTTTTACCACTACTTACATTACCACAGGTTATTGTGATGGCTTTTTTGATTAATCAGATGGGGTAGAAGTATTTGTGCAAAAAAAAGCCCGGCGCCTTTTTATTTGGGCTCGGGCTTTTTTAAATTTTTGTCTGAATTATTCAGCAGCAGGAGTTTCTTCGCTTGCTTCTGCTTCAGGTGCAGCTTCTTCAGGTGCAGCTTCCTCAACAGGTGCCTCTTCAACCGGATTAGGCGCTGTTAATTTAATTAGCTCTTCAGCTAATAAGATCTTGGCTTTCTCTTCGCCATTAATAGCCTTGCCTTTTTTGTCTTCAACAGCGTAGCGCTCATCACGACGTTGATAGATTTTATACTCAGATGTCTTTTTAACAAATTTCATCGTTGCTTTTCCTCGGTTAGTTGTTTAAGTGTTTACTCAGTAACGATTGCTCAAAAACATAATTGTCTTGAGCGGGCCGCATTGTAGCGATGCTTAATCATAAAAGCAAAATAAAGCCCCTGATAGGGGCTTTTGATACTCAATGTGGACTAAAGGCTAAAGATCGTAGCCGCGTTCATCATGTAGAACAAGATCAAGACCTTCAGTTTCTTGTTCAGCATCAACACGTAAACCAATAGTAGCATCTACTAATTTCAGAATTACCCAACTAACAATAGCTGTGTAAATAAATACGGCAACCACGCCACAAGCTTGTACGCTTAACTGGCCTCCGATACTGTTAATGCCGTCAGAAAAGCCGTTGCCGCTGAATATACCAAGCTGTTCAGAACAAAAGAATCCGGCAAGCATGGTGCCTAAAATACCGCCAACTCCATGTACCGGGAAGACATCAAGAGAGTCATCAATATTTAATTTGTTTTTGATAAATGACGTGGCGTAATAACAAACAATACCTGCCGTTAAACCAATTACTACGGCAGCAGCAGGGCCTACAGAGCCAGAAGCAGGAGTAATGGTGCCAAGACCCGCAACCATGCCGGTAACAATACCCAGAGCAGATGGTTTGCCGTGTTTAATCCATTCCATCATCATCCATGAGAGTGCACCTGCAGAGGCTGAAAGGTGAGTGACAAGCAGTGCCATAGCGGCTGTACCGTTAGCTGCCAAAGCTGATCCGCCATTGAAGCCAAACCAACCTACCCATAGCATACCTGCACCTGATACGGTCATGGCCAGATTGTGAGGTGGCATGGCCGTAGTGCCAAAGCCTTTACGATTACCCATTACCATGGCGGCAACAATAGCGGCAACGGCTGCAGTGATATGTACAACTGTACCACCGGCAAAATCCTGTAAGCCCATCTGGCCTAACCAGCCACCGCCCCATACCCAGTGACATACTGGTGCATAAACTACAATTAACCAGATGCTGCTGAATACCAACATGGCAGAGAAGCGCATACGCTCGGCAAAACCACCGACAATCAGGGCGGGTGTAATGATGGCAAATGTCATTTGGAAAGCAGCGAATAATGATGAGGGTATTGCACCATTAACACTATCAACACTTATCTTGGCAAAAAACATATTGCCGAAATCACCGATCCATTTGCCTTGCTCAACATCTGCGCTACCAAAGGCAATGGTATAGCCGATTGCTAACCAGAGCAGGGACATCAGGCAGGTTAATGCAAAACATTGCATAAATACGGACAAAACGTTTTTAGAGCGAACAAGGCCCGCATAAAACATCGAGAGACCTGGAATGGTCATAAATAGCACGAGTGCAGTTGCTGTTAAAACCCAGGCGGTATCCGCTCCATTTATGTCATCTGCAAATGCAAGAGTGGGTAAAAAGGTGATGGATAACGCCAGCAAGCGTGTTATCAAAGTCATAATGTTGCCCTAGTGTTGTTAAGTGTTTGGTTTGTCAGATTGCTTCTTTACCGGTTTCACCGGTACGAATACGAATAACTTGCTCAAGAGGAGAGACAAATATTTTGCCGTCACCAATCTTTCCTGAATTGGCTGCGCTGACAATAGCTTCAATAGCCTGATCCAGTTGATCATCATCAACGGCAACCTGTATTTTAATTTTTGGAAGAAAATCGATCACATATTCTGCACCGCGATAGAGCTCTGTATGGCCTTTTTGGCGCCCAAAGCCTTTTACTTCTTCTACTGTCATGCCTGAAAGGCCCAGCTCAGAAAGATTTTCACGTACGTCTTCTAACTTAAAAGGTTTTATGATGGCAGTTATCATTTTCATAGTATTTTTGTCCTACTTAGTAGTTATGGTCATTATTGGTGCATTGCTCGCACGATTGCGGTGCGATTCAGTGCATCATTATGACATGTAAGCCACTAAAATGGTGCGTATTGCTTAATTGAATTAGATGTTAGCAATTTATATGCCAAAAAATAGGAACTTTACTATTTTACGATGGCATATACATACTCTTGTGACTTAATTGTTGGTTCTTGGTGTGAAAATACGGTAACCTTCGATGATTCAAAGTCATACTTTTAATGGCAGTTGACTCGGTACAATAATAATAATGCATGAATCCTATAGAACATTTACGTTGCAAACCCTGCGTACAGGGCCTTTAGCTATTGCAGAAAAAATAGCCGAACATAAGGACTTGTTGGAAGAAGCTGAAACAAAGATCAAGCATTCAATAGATAAGCTGGTTTTATTCTGGTCTATGGGAATGAGTATTTTCTGTGGCGTGGTTTTCGGAATTCTTTTTAATAGTATTTACATAGGGATGATTCTTTTTGTTGCTCTGACAGCTGCTGCACTCTTTGTTATCAGAATTCCTTTTATTAAAGAGAAGCTGAAAACGTCAGAACGTTATACGAAGTATGCCAAGCAAATTGTTCAAAGCAAAACCGCTATTACAGAATTGCATGAAAAAGCCCGAGCGTATCAAAAACATTTGGAGATATCGGGAGGTCCCGGATTTCTTGCGGTTTATTCCGATATTTTGCTACACGAATATTACCCATCTTTTTTTCCGTTAGAAGATCGTATTCGCAATGTTGATCTATCTACGCGAGGTAGGGGTAATGAGATTGATATTTTTGATTATGGAAGACTGGTTATGGAGTTAAAGGCGTGTGATCTTGATGATTATATTGATATAGATAGTTTGGTCGCTCAAGTTCCCCCGCAAAATAAATACAATGCTGCAGTTGCTTATGGTGCTTTAATAGCAACAGGTACTTCAAAAGCCACTGAAGACAGTATTCGTTTTGCAGCAATTGTTGGATTAAATGCCTGGCTCTCATATGAGCAACAAGGCCACCCCTTAACATGGAATAATTATGAAACAGAGCGGTGGGCTATCATCAGGAAAATATTTAAAGAAGCTATGGCTATAAATACTCTTGCCTTGGCAATTGCGATTAGTGAGTATAAAGAGATAGAAAGAAAGAATAACAGGCAGCACTCATAATATTTATTGTTTGAATGTTGCCTGTTGGAATGGATTAGGAAGTGGAGTTTCTAGGACAGTTCTGAATAATGGCCTATTTTCCCTGTGACTGCGTCAGCTCCGTGCTCGAATCCTC
>CBDUPD010000303.1:0-3996 GCA_965368985.1 uncultured Spongiibacteraceae bacterium
TTTTTTTCGTGAGCAAGTTGAAAGGCAGATTGGTCGAAAAATAGGTGCTATGAAGAGAGGGAGGTCGGGAAAATGCAAGTTGATTAATAAATAATCGATACGACCCCTTTTTTACGCCTTTTTAACCCTTTTTATGTTAGACGCAGGTGCTGATTTACGCATCATTCAGACTATTCTTGGCCACTAATCAAATCGTAGTACCCAGATTTACACTCATGTTTCGATAGAGCGGATAAATGATGTGGATAAGCTCACACACCCTTTCGGTTAAGAAATTGACAGATTTTGGATGTTGTATCATGATACATGAAGGTAATAGAGGTAAAAAGTCATGTCATATCAAGATTATATTGAGATTGTCGCCGGTAAAAGGAGCGGAAAGCCTTGTATCAAGAATACACGGATCACGGTCTATGATGTATTGGAATGGCTAGCTTTACCGATGACACCGGAAGAGATTCAGGAAGATTACCCTGAAATTAAAATGGAGCAAATACAGGCTTGCTTGGCATTTGCAGCTAGTAGAGAGCATCATCTACAAACAACAGCTGCATGAAGCTATTACTCGACTAAAACCTGTCACATCGTCTCATACAAGCCTTATCTGAAGACTTTCCTGAAAGTACGCATGTAGCGTATCTGAATATGGGTGAAGCCACAGATGAAGAAATATGGCAGTATGCTCAGGAACATGATTACATCATTGTCACTCAAGATGCTGACTTTCATGAATACTCATTGTTGTATGGTGGACCACCTTTGGTGATTTGGCTCAAGTGTGGAAATCAACGTAGGCAGATCACATTAGCAAAATTGTTAGATGTCAAAGTGAATATTGAGCAGGCAGCAATGGATAGTGAAATATGGTATCTGGAAGTGTATTGAGTTTACGCATTAAAGGGGGCATATTGACCCCTTTGAGCAAAGAAATATAATGAGGTTGTTAGATAAGTGTCGAGCCTGCAAATGATACTTTATTAAACTATTTTTAATTTATTGGCATCTTTTTCATTTTGTATCAGGTGATAAATTTCTTCACGATGTACCTCAATCTCTCGAGGTGCATCAATACCTAGTCGAACCTGATTGCCTTGTATGCTTAAAACTCTGATACTAACATTATCATCAATAATAATTGCTTCTTGTAATTTTCTTGTAAGTATTAACATGACTTCATCCTCTCCAGTTGTCTATCTACTCATTGCTTGTATACATTATGTAAGATAACCGGGTTTATACAACTGAAAAAATGTAAACAAATGTTATCAGCTTAAGTTTCTGCTGTAGCCCTTTAAAAACGGGGCTTGTGGGAGCTTGATGTTTTTGCTAAAAGATGAATGTGTGAAGGCCTGATGCAGTTAATTGTATGATAATGTGTAATTTATGAGATAACATAACCGGATAACTCTGTCTTTTTGATAACGTATGAAAGTTTTTGCAATATCTGACATCCATATAGATTATTCACAAAACCTGCGTTGGTTGATGAGTCTTTCACAAGTTGATTATCGTGACGATATATTGATATTGGCTGGTGATATATCTGATAAGCCTGAACTGCAAGAGCAATGCTTTAAGCAGGTTTCTAACTGTTTTAAACAGGTGTTATATGTGCCTGGTAATCATGACTTATGGGTTACAAAAAAACAGGAAACCAACTCCGTAGACCGATTTTATCATTTGCAACAGTTGGCAAATGCGTCCGGTGTTTCTACTTCTCCATTTCATAGTGATGGTTTAACTATTGTTCCTTTGTTTGCCTGGTATGATTTTTCATTTGGTGCCGCTTCTGAATATTTGCAAGAACGCTGGATGGACTTTTTTGCCTGCCAATGGGGTGGGGAATTTGGTGATCTTGAGCCATGTTCCGAGCGAGAGCAGGCGATAACAGAATTTTTCCTGTCATTAAATGAACCGCACTTGTCGCTTGATAATGAAATGATCATCTCTTTTTCTCACTTCTTGCCGAGAATTGATTTAATGCCTGACTTTATTCCACCTATACATCAAAAGCTGTATCCGATATTGGGGAGTCATTTGCTTGATAAACAGATTCGCCAACTTGGTTCTTCACTTCACGTTTATGGCCATAGCCATTTTAATCGCCATGTTGATATTGATGGTGTGACCTATATAAACAATGCATTCGGTAATCCGGGAGAGGAGAGGATAACCAATAAATTATTACAGTGTGTGTATGAAACCTATTAAATCGGTATCTTTTGAATATAAAATATCAATTTCATGATAACCTTGCGCACTAATAGATATTATAGAATTTGAGTCGTACAAAAAAGATTTTTAGAGGGAGTATTTATGAAACAGTTAAGTGGTCAGGATGCAATGTTTTTGCATGCAGAAATGGATGGTTTACCTCAGCATATTGGTGGGGTGAGTATCTATGATCAATCAACTGCAGAAGGTGGTATTGTTCGGTTTAAAGAAATTTTGGCACATCTTAAAAGCAGAATTCACCTGTCACCAATATTTACACGTAAATTGATGACGGTACCGATGGGACTTGATACGCCATATTGGGTTGAAGATCCCAATTTTGATATTGAATTTCATGTAAGACATATTGCACTGCCAAAACCGGGTAACTGGCGTCAGTTATGTATTTTGGTATCACGTTTACATTCTCGTCCTTTATCCAGAGATAAGCCTCTTTGGGAAATGTATGTCATAGAAGGCCTTGATAACGTAGAAGGTTTACCAAAAAATTGTTTTGCGCTTTTGCTTAAAGTTCATCATGCCGCAATGGATGGGCCTGGCGGTGTTGAGTTTATGTCAGCTATTCATGACTTGACTCCTGAGCCAACAGATCGTGGTGCTGCGCCACCACGTGAAATTTATGAGCCAAATAACCTGGTTCTACTGGGCAATGCATATGTAAATACTCTGCGTAAGCCCAAGCAGTTTTATAATATTGTAAAAGAAGCTGTGCCTGCTTATATGCGGGTTAGAAAAGGTAAAAAGAAACAGGAATTTCAAAGCCTTGATGATAAACAAAAAACGCGGTTCCAGGGAAAAATTTCTCCCCACCGAGTAGTCGATGCCTGTAAGTTTGATTTTGAAGAAGTAAGGGAAATCAAAAATTCGTTCCCGGGCGCGACGATCAACGATGCCATGTTGACGATTATCGCAGGTGGTTTGCGTAAATACCTTGAAAGCAAGGGCGAGCTACCGGATAAAACATTGGTAACAGGTTGTCCAATTGATGTGCGAGCCGAGAGTGAAAAAAGCTCTGGCGGTAATATGGTTGGGTTGATGAATGTTGCGCTTAGAACAGATATTGAAGACCCGTATGAGCGTTTAAAAGCAGTTCATAAGGGAGCCGTTGCGGCAAAAGCCTATGCAGAAGCTTTGGGGCCTAAAATCGTTATGGATATTACCGATATGGTGCCCAGTGGTGTTTTGTCAGTGGCTATGAAAACAGCAGCTGTTACAGGCTTGTCTGAAAGCTCGGTTATTCATAATACGATTGTCACTAATGTTCCTGGTGCACCTATGCAGCTGTATTTTGCCGGGGCTCAGTTAGTTGACTCTTTAAGCTTTGGTCCATTGCTGCCTAACGTTGGCTTGTTCCATATTGTATTGAGTATGGTAATCAATAAAAAAGGCACATTAACGGTTTCTTTTACTGCTTGTCGTGAAATGTTACCTGACCCTGCATTTTATACAGAATGTTTACAGGATTCATTTAAGGATTTGAAAAAGGCTTGTGATAAGGCTGTAAAAGATGCCAAAAAAGCCGAGAAAGCTGAAAAGCCGGCTCCAAAACGAAAAACTGCAGCCGCTGTAGCGACCAAGCCTAAACCCAAGGCCCAATCAACTGCAAAGAAAAAGTCAGCCGCAAAGAATAAGCCGGCTGCAAAAGCAAACGTTGAGCCATCAGCAAAAGCTAAATTGTCTGATTTGGCTGAAAAAGTTACAGCAGAAGAAAGGTAGTTTTAGGTGAATGTGGATTGGGTGTAAAAACCCAATCTGCAGTTG
>CBDUPD010000304.1:0-3981 GCA_965368985.1 uncultured Spongiibacteraceae bacterium
GACAAAACTTGCAATTACCGATAGAGAGATTCAGCGTGAGCAGTCAATAATGCAAGGGCCAAATGCTGATACGATTATCACTATGGTTAAAGCTTTACGTGAAGAGTTGGCGCAAAGTAGAGAGATACTGGAAATTGCGGCTCAAGATACCAGTAGTAATGCGGATTTTCCTGTTTTGGTCTCTTTATTCCAGCGTACCAGTGATATCTTGTCTGTAGTCGGCTTAAAATCACCCGGTCAGATTCTGGAAGGTATGGCCAAGAGTGTGCAATCGTGGGTGGACGGTGAAAGTTATGATCGTGACAATCTGTTGGAAATTGCCGATGGTCTGCTTTATGTAGAGAGTACTTTGTCTAATCTGGGTAGACTAGATCTCAATTTTGCTGATATGCAAGACGATGATGAGTCAAAACGTCGATTAATGGCCAAGTCTCAGTTGGGTGAAGCAGAAGCTATAGTTATCAAAGAAGCTCAGGCAGGTATTGCTTTAGCCAAGAAAGATATTAATTCCTTCATAGAATCAAATTTCGACATGGTTCATATCAGTAGTGTTGTTGAGAATCTTGCATCTGTTAGAGGTGGTATAACAGTACTAAATCTCAATCAGGCTGCAGCGGTTATTACCAGTTGTATAAAATTTGTTGAGTCTATTATTGAGCAAGGCATCAATGAAGAAAAAGCACAAAGTATTCTTGAAACAATGGCTGATGCACTGATTGCATTAGAGTATTATTTATCTGAGGTTGAGCTTCATGGTGACGCGCATCCAACTGTACTGGGCGTGGCTGAGCAAAGTTTAACTGCATTAGGTTTCCCTGTTTCCAAGTAAATAAAGAGAAAAAGATATGGATTTTGGACTGGTAAGTATTTCATTACTGATAATAGCAGCGCTCCTGATTCTAGCCGGGTTGAAACTGCTGTTTAAACGTAATTGGTTTATCCAGTTCTTGAGAGGCTTTGGTGGATTTGGCTTATTGTTACTCGCATTTATCATTATCATGTCGGGTTTGAATATCGCTACCTATTCTCAATTATCCACAGGAGAAGAGATTGCCAATATCAGCTTTAAGAAAGTTAATAATCAGAATTTTGATGCTGTAGTTGTTAATGTACAAACGGGTGAACAAAGTACATTTAATATCGATGGTGATATGTGGCAGGTTGATGCGCGAGTATTAAAACTGTTCTTAAGTTCTACGCCATTTTACAAGCTTGAAAGAATTAGCGGTCGTTATTATTCGCTTGACCAGGAACGTACAAACAATCGCAGTGTATACCCCCTGAAAGGACAATCCATGGGTTTCGATCTGTGGTCGATGTTTCAAGGTCAAAGTATCGGGCTTCTCTCGGCAAATTATGGCAGTGCTACCTTTTTGCCTATGGCTGATGATAGTGTATTTTCAGTATCTATTAGCTCATCAGGGCTGGTTTCAAAACCTGTCAACTCAACAGCAAAATCTATTGTTAATGAATGGCAATAGCATTTTGTAGTAATATCACACTCCAAATTATCTAATTGAGGATTTCCACGTGGAATTTCTATCCGAATATGGTCTGTTTTTTGCCAAGGCCATTACTATTGTTGTTTCAATTGTTGTAGTTTTAGTGGCTATTGCTGCAGCCGCTGCAAAGAATAAAGCTCCCGGGGCTATTACTGGCCACATTGATGTTAAGCACATAAATAAGCAATTTGATGACTTTGAAGATCAGATTAAAACTGCCGTTTTATCAGATATTGAGATAAAAGAGCTGCATGATGAAAAGAAAAAAGAAAAAAAAGCAGAAGAAAAAGCGTTAAAGAAAAGTAAAAAGAATAAAGAAACCGTAAATAAAAAATCCCGCATTTATGTTGTTAATTTCGAAGGAGATGTAAAAGCTTCTGCTGTGGAGCAGTTGAGGCAAGAAATTTCAGCGATTCTGACTGTTGCTACGAAAGATGATGAGGTTGTGGTTAATGTTGAAAGTCCTGGAGGTATGGTGCATACCTACGGTTTGGCAGCATCACAACTAAAGCGTCTTCGCACAGCTGAAATCCCACTGACTATTTGTGTTGATAAGGTTGCTGCAAGTGGTGGTTATATGATGGCTTGTGTTGCCAATAAAATTGTCGCTGCGCCATTTGCTATCGTTGGATCTATAGGTGTGCTTGCACAAATCCCCAACTTTAATCGTGCCCTGAAAAAGCTCGATGTTGATTATGAAATAATGACAGCGGGTGAGCATAAAGCATCAATTACCATGTTTGGTGAAATTACTGAAAAAGGTAAAAATAAATTAAGAGAAGAACTTGAAGAAACACATGTTCTTTTCAAGGAGTTTATCAGCGATCATCGTCCACAAGTTCCTATTAATGAAGTAGCTACCGGTGAAGTCTGGTATGGCCAGCGTGCACTCGATCATCAGCTGGTTGATGAGATTCTTACCAGTGATGATTACCTTATGAACCAGAGAAAAGATAAAGATATTTATGAAGTGATTTTTGTTGAGAAACAGTCACTGCAAGATAAGCTAAATGCTGCTATTGGGCATGGTGCTTCAGCATCAATCGATGCCTTGTTTAAACGTAACCAGGAAGTTAGTGTTACAAAGGATATGTCTTAGGATATATCCGTTTGGCGGCTGTTCTTCAGTAGTGAATATTGTGGATCAGCGCCAGACAAGTTTAGGCAAGAAATTATTCATTGGTTCTGGCCCATGGTGTAATAGCAAATGCATCTCCGTCGCAAAACATCTTCAGGTTTATGTTGTAGATATCTTCCAGTAAATTATCTTTTAAGAGTTCGTTAATACTTCCAGCACCGGCTACTTGTCCCTTGTCTAATAAAACAAGGCGATCACAAAAGCGTGTTGCCAGATTCAAGTCATGAAGTACTATAATAACAGTGCCTCCATTGCGTGCATGATTTTGTAATATTTCCATAATTTGCAACTGGTGGTAAGGGTCTAGTGCGGCAATCGGCTCATCGACAAAAATTACTTGAGGCTTGGCTGCGAAAAGCCTTGCAAGAAAAACACGAGTTCTTTCTCCACCAGACAGGCTGGTAACAACTCGATCCAATAGGTGTTCTACCTCTGTTTGTTTTGCTGCAAATTCAACTGCCTGAATGTCTTCCTGATTTAAATTGCTCACCATTCCCTGGAAGGGAAGGCGGCCCAGCTCAATGAGTTTTTGTACCTTTAATGGCCAGTGAGCTGTTGCATCCTGGGCTAGATAACCAAACGATTTTGCCAATTCTTTTGCAGAATAACTATTAATTGCATTACCTTCATAGAGATAACTTCCATGATATTCGGGCTGGATGTTAGCCAATATTTTCAACAGGCTGGTTTTTCCTGCACCATTTGGACCAATCAAACCAACAATCTCTCCTTTGTCAAAAGAGAGTGATATATCTTTCAAAATACTATTGTTGTTAATTTCTAACGTAATATTATTAGTTTCTATTAACATCAGAATACCTCATTACGCATGCGATAAATAAGTAATAGAAAGAAAGGGCCGCCAACCATGGCTGTAACAACTCCCAGTTTAAGTTCTTGTCCTGTTGAAAGTATTTGCACGGTACAGTCTGCTGCTAATAACAATATTCCTCCACCAATAGCACTAAGTGGTAGTAAACGTCCGGGTTCATGTCCAACAAGCGGCCGCATTAGATGTGGAACAACCAGACCGATAAAACCGATATTGCCACTGATTGAAACTGCTGCTCCGACGCTGCAAGCAACGCCAATGACGAGCAGGGCTCTCTGTTTTGAAATATTAAAACCTAAAGAAATGGCAGTTTCTTCTCCCAGACTTAATGCATTCAGAAAGTTACGGCTAAAGAAAATAAGCACCCAGCCGAATAGCATAAACGGAAAAGCAATCAGTAAATCATTCATGCTACGGTTGCTAACAGAGCCTAATAGCCAATAGATGATTTCATTCATGGCATAAGGGCTTTTTGCAAAATTAAGCGTTAATGCAATAAATGAAGAAGA
>CBDUPD010000305.1:0-3965 GCA_965368985.1 uncultured Spongiibacteraceae bacterium
CACATTGATGTGATTTGAAAAATATGCAGGAGCATATTTTCACGACTGGAAGGAGCCCGGAGGGCAAAATACATGGAGGTATTTTGTAAAATCCTGCTTATCTCTCATAGAAAGACTCCCCCCCAACAAAGGAACAACCCACAAAAAAAGGCCACCCATAGGCAGCCTCTCAAAATAGATTATTCGGTTAATCAGCTGGGGCTAGCTTCGCAATACAACCAATACATCTTCAAGCTCTGATATCATCTGACGAATCATCTGTTTATATTGTGACCCATCATCTTTAACATCTTCGTCTGTCATACGCTGACGAGCACCACCTATGGTAAAACCCTGATCGTACAACAAACTTCTAATCTGACGAATCAACAATACATCCTGACGCTGATAATAACGACGATTACCCCGACGCTTAACCGGCTTCAGCTGTGGAAATTCTTGTTCCCAATATCGCAACACATGAGGCTTAACTTCACATAGTTCACTTACTTCACCAATCGTAAAGTAACGCTTTCCCGGGATAACTGGTAGTTCGTTGTTATTACTTGGTTCCAGCATGCGCTTCTACTCTTGCTTTCAATTTCTGACCTGGACGAAAAGTAACCACTCGACGGGCAGAAATCGGAATTTCTTCACCGGTTTTGGGGTTACGACCCGGACGTTCATTTTTATCACGCAAATCAAAGTTGCCAAAACCTGAAATTTTCACTTGCTCATTCGATTCAAGCGATGTGCGAATTTCTTCAAAAAATGACTCTACAATCTCTTTTGCTTCACGCTTGTTCAAGCCTAGCTCGTCAAACAGCTGCTCAGCCATTCCGGCTTTTGTTAGAGCGCCCATAATCAGTTCCTTAATGATCCGCCAATTTCTTCTAATGCCAAAACGATTTTATCTATCGTCGACTGTATTTCTTCATCATTCAAGCTTCTTTCTGAATGCTGGAATGTAATACCTACAGCTAGACTCTTCTTACCTTTATCAACACCCTGGCCACTATATACATCAAACGTGATGCAATCTTGCAACCATTCTCCGGCATTTTGCTCAACAAGGCTTATTATTTGTTTTGATTCTATGCCTTGATCAACAACAACTGAAATATCTCGTCTAACTTGAGGAAACTTCGATAATCTATTGAAGTTAGGTACTTTTCCCTCAAGAAGTCTGTCTAAAGATAGCTCAAATACAAAGGTTGGGCCAGTAATTCCTAAACTTTTTGTTATCTCCGGGTGTAAAGCCCCAATAACGCCTAGTTTTTCACCATCTGACTCAAGAAATGCAGTCTGCCCCGGATGCAAAGCCGGATGTTCGCCTTTAACAAAGTCCACACCCTGGTTAGCACAAGCCAACAAAACGCTCTCAACATCACCCTTAATATCATAAAAGTCAACTGGCGCATTATCATTCGCCCATGATTCTCCCACTCGAGAACCATGAATCAGGCCGGCAATATATTTCTCTTGCCTCACGTGATCAGCCTCTGCATGAAATTGCAGCCCTGTTTCAAAAAATCGGGTTCGAACCTGCTGCCGATTAAGATTATGCTGCATCGCCGACACCAAGCCTGGCAGCAATGAAGTACGCATTACGGCCATATCAGCAGAAATCGGGTTTGCTACAGCTACGGGCTCTTCAGAAGAGAACATTGCCTGCAATTTCGGCTCTATAAAGCTGTAAGAAATAGATTCTTGATAGCCCAATGCCAATAATTGATGGCGGACCCTGCTTAATGAAGAGATCGCCTCATTACGCTGTTTAAACTCAACCGGTACTCTTAACGTACGGGTCGGTAACTTGTTATACCCGTAAATACGCGCAATTTCTTCGATCAGATCTGCTTCTATCGAAATATCGAAGCGATAAGACGGGATCTCGCACTGCCAATGATCATCTGCAACCAAAACACCCAAACCCAAACGTTCAAGCATTTCTGTTACATCATTCTGGGGTATTGATAAACCCAACACTTGATCAAGGCGCTTACGGGTAAGTCTTGCCTGAGTTGTGACATCAAAGTCACCAGCCACAACTTCATTCACAGGCCCTGCGTCACCACCTACAATATCAAGCAACAAAGCTGTAGCCCGCTCAATCGCTCTAACCTGCCGGGTATAATCCACACCGCGCTCAAAACGATGCGATGAATCAGTATGCAAACCATAAGTACGCGCACGACCTGCTATTTTCAGAGGCTCAAAAAAAGCTGCCTCAAGCAAGATATCCCGGGTCGCTGCTGTAACACCCGAATTTACTCCACCCATGATACCCGCCAGAGCCAATGCCTGTTTACCATCAGCAATAACCAGTGAATCCATTGTTAACTCTAACTCCTGGTCGTCCAGCAAAGTCAGTTTTTCAGATTTAGTGGCTTTCCTTACAATAATCTGGCCACTCAAGCTGGCAAGATCAAACGCATGCATTGGCTGACCCAACTCAAGCAGAACATAATTAGTGACATCAACCACAGGGTCGATACTTCTTACACCACCTCTGCGAAGCCTCTCTATCATCCACAATGGTGTTGGGCGAGACAGATCCACACCCTTGATTACCCGCCCGACATAACGTGGACAATCTTCTTTAGCTTCAATGGTGACATCAAACACATCGTCAATAGTATGCTTTACAGGAAGTATACTGGGCCCTTTAACATCAAGTTTATTTAACACCCCCACTTCGCGAGCCAAACCCAGTAGGCTCAGGCAATCGCCTCTGTTTGGCGTAAGGTCGACATCGACAATATTGTCGTCGAGGTCGAGATATTTACGAACATCCTCACCGATTGGTGCACTATCAGGCAACTCCATCAATCCATCAGTCTGGTCTTGCATACCCAGCTCAGAAGCCCCACACAACATACCAAATGATGGTACACCACGTAGCTTGGCATCCTTGATCTTGAAATCACCAGGCAAAACAGCTCCAACTTTTGCAAAAGCAGCCTTCAAACCCAGGCGAGCATTAGGCGCTCCACAAACAACTTGCACCAGATCATCTTCACCACAGGCAACTTTGCACACCCGCAACTTATCTGCATCAGGGTGCGGCTCTATCTCAACAATTTCCGCCACTACAACAGAGCTAAACTTTCCAGCAACCGGCTCTACCGCATCTACTTCGAGACCAGCCATTGTCAACTGCGCCACAAGCTCATCAATACTCAGTGCGGGGTTCACCCATTCACGCAACCATTGTTCACTGAATTTCATCGTTATTCCTATCTAGAAACTTATATTTATCAATAGATTATAAATACTACCTAATATCTTACTTGAACTGCTCAAGGAAACGCAGATCATTCTCAAAAAACAGTCGTAAATCATTAACGCCATAACGCAACATAGCCAGACGCTCTACACCCATTCCAAAAGCAAACCCGGTGTACTTATCGGTATCAATATTAGAGTGCTTGAACACCTCAGGATGCACAATGCCGCAACCCATAACTTCAAGCCAACCGGTATGACTACAAACACGACAGCCTTCACCGCCACACATCACACATTGAATGTCCACTTCTGCAGAAGGCTCTGTAAACGGGAAGTATGATGGACGAAAACGTACAGCGAGCTCTTTTTCAAAAAAGACTTTCAGAAACTCTTCAACCGTACCTTTCAAATCAGCAAAGCTGACATCTTCATCAATAAGCAGTCCTTCAACCTGATGAAACATCGGCGTATGGGTTAAATCTGAATCACAACGATAAACACGACCAGGACAAATAACCCTGATAGGCGGCTCCTCAGTTTCCATTGTGCGCACTTGAACAGGAGATGTATGTGTTCTTAGCACTGTATGCTCATTGATATAGAAAGTATCATGCATCGCCCTTGCCGGATGATGGGCAGGGATATTCAATGCTTCAAAGTTATGATAATCGTCTTCTATCTCTGGCCCTTCAACAGACTCAAACCCAAGATCAGTAAAGAATTCAGAAATGCGCTCAATCGTTTTAGTAACAGGG
>CBDUPD010000306.1:0-3957 GCA_965368985.1 uncultured Spongiibacteraceae bacterium
AGTTTTCCGGCGATGCCCAGATTATGAGCATTGTCGATTTCTCGTATGCATGTTGGGCTGGTAACATTAATCTCTGTCAGATAGTCACCTATGATATCCAGTCCTACGAAGAGTAGCCCTTTTTCCTTGAGAGTAGGTATAACTTGCTCACATATCCAGTAATCCCTGTCAGAAAGCGGAACGGGAACCCCTGAACCGCCGGCAGCCAGATTACCACGTGTTTCACCTTTGGCAGGGATGCGAGCAAGGCCATAAGGCATGGGTTCACCATCAACAATCAGTACTCGCTTATCGCCTTCTTTAATTTCAGGAATATAAACCTGCGCCATAATGCTTTGTGTAGCGTTTTTTGTAAGGGTTTCGATAATAACGCTTACATTGGGGTCTTCAGGCTTCAGGCGAAAAATTTGTGAGCCACCCATGCCGTCAAGTGGTTTGAAAATGACATCTTTGTGTTCTGCATGAAAGGCTTTGAGTAGCCGGGCGTTTGCTGTTACTACATGAGCTGGGCAGCAGTCAGGAAAATGTGTAGAGAATATTTTTTCGTTACAGTCACGCAGGCTTGAGGGTTTATTAACGATTAATACCCCCTCTTTTTCTGCTGCCTCAAGAATATAGGTGCTGTAGATGTATTCATTGTCAAAAGGCGGGTCTTTGCGCATCAGAATGACATCCAGTGTTGAAAGGCTGATGTCGATGGAATCTTCGCGGTTAAACCAGTTTTCAGGGTTTCTGAATACTTGCAGGGGGTGGCCAACCGCCCGTGCTTCACCATTGCGAATAAATAGCTGCTCCTGTTCTATATAATAAAGCTCCCAGCCTTTATCCTGCGCAGCCCAGAGCATCGCTAATGTGCTGTCTTTTTTGTAGTTTATGTCTTCTATTGGGTCCATAACGACCCCGAGTTTGATTGTCATGCCGGCTGCTTTTTTCGTGTAATACCCATAAGCGAGCAAAATTACTGGATTTTCCCGCTTTTGGTGTTAAAGTTCTTTATAGGAAAGCATTCTATAGTATTAATTTACGGGGTATAACCCTAAAGAATGTTCAATTTCACTTTATTGTGAAGTATCCGTAGACAACACCCTTATAGAAGGGGTATGTTGCTATTATCGGCTTAATAACTAATTAATATAACTAAAGTTTAAGTGATAAAACTGTTTAATAATAAATTGGTTTAAGAATAGATTCCCCTAATCGATTTTAAGGTTCTGGCTTTATGGAAGGAAACTTCGAAAATCTCAAAGTTATGGTAATTGACGATAGTAAAACGATTCGTCGTACCGCTGAAACATTACTCAAAAAAGTTGGGTGTGAAGTCATTACAGCGATTGATGGTTTTGATGCGCTGTCAAAAATTGCTGATGCAAGACCGAACATCATTTTTGTCGATATCATGATGCCTCGCCTTGATGGCTATCAAACATGTGCATTGATAAAAAATAACAGTGAGTTTAAATCAACACCGGTCATTATGCTGTCCAGTAAAGACGGCCTGTTTGATAAGGCCAAGGGTCGTATTGTGGGTTCAGATCAGTATCTGACCAAGCCATTCAGCAAGTCTGAGCTGATTGGAGCAATAGAGGCGCATATTGGGGAGCAGGCTTAGGCCCTGGTTCTGTGTTGAAAGTAGTAAAAGTATTGTGGAGGAGACATGGCTCGAATTCTCATCGTAGATGATTCGCCAACTGAGACCTATAAAATGACCAACCTTCTTAGCAAGAGTGGTCATGATGTAATGACTGCTGGTGGCGGTGAAGAGGGTGTGGCTATTGCAAAAAAAGAGTTACCCGATCTGGTATTAATGGATGTTGTTATGCCGGGAATCAATGGTTTTCAGGCAACACGACAAATCACTAAAAACCCTTCAACAAGCCATATACCTATTCTCATTGTAACAACCAAAGATCAGGAAACTGACAGGATGTGGGGTAGGCGTCAGGGTGCAGTGGGTTATTTAACCAAGCCCATTGAAGAAAAGGCACTGGTTAAAGCGGTTGATGAAGCCCTCGCGGCGGGTAAATAGCGGGTTATTGCCATGTCTGCACTAGAGCCATTCGAATGCCTTGTTCATCTGGCTGAAAAAATCTCGCAAGAAAGCCCAACGCTGCCTTCGCAGGAAGAAATAATAACCAGTTGGAGTGGTATAGGTTTTAGTCTGTTGCAGCAGCGGCTTATCGCTCCGATGGGTGAAATCGTCGAAATGCTTGAAGTTCCTACAGCAACGAGATTGCCGGGTGTTCAGCCCTGGGTGACTGGATTGGCTAATTTCAGGGGGCGTTTGATCCCTTTGTTTGACCTTGAGTTGTTTTTTGGTGGCCGATTAAGTGCCAACAAGGCTCGACATAGGGTGCTGGTTCTTGAAATGGGCGAGTTGTATGCTGGACTGGTGGTTTCAGAAGTCTTCGGTATGCAGCATTTTCCTCAAGATCTCGAGGCTGTCGAATTATCAGAATCTGCTCAGACATTGTCTCCCTATTCCAAGGGTGCCTATGAGTTAAATGGTCTGGTCTGGACAACATTTAGTCCATTTCATTTGGTGCGTGATCCAAGATTTTTTAATGCAGCTGCAGCATGATGATTGTGCTGTGGGTTTTAATAATTAGATGTAATTTAAATTATACTGTTAGGAGTTGGAGATGAGTACGACATCGTCCACGATGATTGCGAGCCAATCAAGTAATAAAGTTGTAGTGTTGCTCAGTGTGTTGATGCTTCTGGTATTTTCTATTTTTGCCTGGAACGTTTTTCGGGTAACTCAGGATACCAAGCATGATACCGAATATTTACGTATTACGGCTGATATGCGTGTACTTTCACAGCAGGTTTCCACGCATTCCAGGGAATCTACACAGGGAAAGCAGACTGCATTCGAAGAGCTTGAGCGTACTCGTAAGGCTTTTGATTTGGCATTCGGAAAGTTAAAAAAAGGTGATGGGGGTATGCCTAGTCTGGCTACGCAGTTACCGAAAGATATTACAAAGCTTGGTAATGCCTGGGATCGTGTGAATGCTTCTTCGCAAACAATCTATGCTAACAAGGATCGTGTTCTTTTCTTGCATGAAGTGGCTAACACCTTAAGTGCATCAATTCCTGAGCTGCAGCAAAAATACGATACCGTTGTTGATATTTTAATTGATGGGCGTAGTGCTGCCGAGCAAGTAGCAGGTGCGCAAAAGCAGACGTGGCGTGCCGAGCGTATTGCGCGGAATATTGACAAGATGCTTGTTGGAGGCCTTGGGGCTAATGATGCTGCTGAAGAGTTCAATACGGATGCCCGAGAGTTTGGTGAGGTATTGAATGGTATGTTGAATGGCGATGCGGCCATAGGCGTCAGACGTATTGATAATCAGGAGGCTCGTCAGGCTCTGGGTGAAATTGCGGCATTATTTGAATTTATTACGACGTCAGTTGATGATATCTCCCAGGCTTCACCTGATTTGAAAAAGGTTAGAGAAGCAGCTGATAAAACCTTGATTGATGTACCGGTTTTGATGGAAGAGATGGGTGCGTTAACCAAGAAAATCAATGCGCTTGAAGAGGGGCGTGTATTCAACTCAACCAAAGCTATCTGGTTAGCGGTTATTCTGGTTGTCTTCGGTGTTTTTATCTCGGTTCAAATATACATGAATACAAAGACCCGTCTTGCAGAAACCGGTGCAACGAATGAAAGAAACCAGCAAGCGATCATGCGTCTGCTTGATGAGTTGGCCGATCTCGCTGATGGTGACTTGACGACAACGGCAACGGTATCGGAAGATTTTACCGGAGCGATTGCAGACTCTATAAACTTTACCATTGACCAGCTTCGTATCCTGGTATCGCAAATTAATGATACGGCGCGCAGAGTATCTCGTGCTGCCGAAGAGACGCAAAGTACGGCGCTGCATCTTGCTGAAGCTTCCGAGCATCAGGCGCAAGAAATTGCTGGTGCATCAGCTGCTGTAAACGAAATGG
>CBDUPD010000307.1:0-3940 GCA_965368985.1 uncultured Spongiibacteraceae bacterium
GAAATAGCGGCATTTCGGGAAATTGTGCTCAACAACCCCAACTATGTTGGCGCTATCATTTCTACTAATGAGAAAATACTGAATATTTTTATAGAGCCACATGCATTCTCAAGCGCCGGCTCAAGTGACAATAATTCTAACACATCAGGCATGTCATTTCTGACAGCTAATGAAGAAATTGAGTTCTCACAAGCCATTTTAGACCTGGTTGATCAATTCAACAGTGAAGGCTTTATAGTAAGAAGTGCTGGCGGCCCAACCATGAACCTTGCCATCACCCAAGACATGGAAAGATCGACCGGCAACTCTACCATGCTAGGCATGGCCATTATCGTTATATTGTTGATTTTACTATTCAGAAGAGTATCTGGCGTATTACTCCCCTTGCTCGTCGTATTCTTATCGCTAACCATGACACTCGCCATTTGGCCAACCATGGGGTACGCCTATAACGGTAATACCCAGATCATTCCTACCTTTATTCTTGCAGTAGGTATCGCAGATGCTATTCATATTCTAAGCATATTTTATAAACACTATGACAATGGCATGCCCAAAAATGATGCCATTACCCAGGCTGTTAAAGAGACTGCGATTGCTGTGCTTCTCACCACTGTAACAACGGCCGTCAGTCTATTATCGTTTTTGGCTGGTGACATGTTACCAACTCGCACCATGGGCATCTTCGGAGCCATTGGCGTGGTGATGGCCCTGGTTTATACACTGGCACTACTGCCGAGTATTATCGCCATTGTACCTCTGCAGAAACGTAGTTTAAGCAATTCTATTGATGCTGATGGCGAACACACAGAAAAGCCCAGCATGATATTGAACTGGGTGGACAACACCATCAACAAGTTTTGTTATCTGGGCGTTAATCATGCCAAGACCGTGGTTGCAAGCAGTCTAATACTAACACTTATAGCTATTGCCGGTGTTATGCAAGTGCAATTCAGCCACGACCCGGTAAGCTGGTACCCCAAAGAGCATAAATTAAGAAAGGCCATTGATCTTGTAGACCAACAGATGGATGGCGCCATGAACGCTTACATCATACTCGATACCGCTCAAGAGAATGGCCTGCACAACCCCACTGCACTCAAAGCGATTGAAGATATAGAAATTCTGGTTAAAAACTTTAAATACAAAGATGCCCAGGCACTTGAAGCCACATCAATTCTTAGCGTGATCAAAGAAACTCACCAGTCACTCAATTATAATGACCAGGAGTTTTATGTAATACCAGACAGCAGGGCTTTGATTGCCCAGGAACTACTATTATTTGAAAGCGGCTCAGATGACCTTGAAGACTACGCCGACTTTAATCTGCAAACAGCCCGCATTGACCTCCAGATGTCATGGAGCAATGTACTTAACTATCAGGCATATGTTCAGAAATTACGTCAGGCCATTACCGACAAGCTGGAGGCCGACGGCCTTGAGTATATCACTTTCAAAATTGTAGGCCTGCTACCCATCTTCGGCGACACCTTGAATACACTGTTAGACAGCACTATACAAAGCTATATTATCGCCTTTGTTTTTGTGTTTATTCTCATGATAATGTTGATGGGGAGTATACGCGGCGGCCTTATTGCGTTTGCACCCAATATATTCCCGATACTCGCTACTGTTGGCCTGATAGGCTGGATTGACGTACCACTTAATATTATTACCTCAACCATCGGTTGTGTCATTATCGGCATCTCAGTAGATGATACCATTCACTTTATGCACCACTTCAAGCGCTACTCAAAACAATACGATGACAGCAAAATAGTGATACAAAAAACCCTACAAACTTGTGGCCGCGCAATCGTATTCACCTCAGTAGTTCTGGTAGGAGGATTTATTGTACATCTCACTGGCGAGCTTTCTACCAATAAAGAATTCGGATGGTTATTAAGTGTGGCAATCATCGTTGCCCTGCTTGCCAACCTGATATTGGCTCCGGCACTCATGACTCTGTTTTGGAAGAAACAAAACAAATAAAACTATTCATCCTGCATGTCGGGCTTTAGCCCGACAATCCTTTGTTACTAACCACCCTTAAATGCCTTAAAACTCTGCTTTAAGACACCAGCATCAAGATTATACGTTTTAGCCACTTGCAATATCGCCAAAACAGGATTACCCGGTTTATACAAGGGAGAACCCGTTATAGCATCAAAGTATGCTGTGTAATCAAAGGCATCTGGCTGCTCACCTAACTTAGCCTGCTCTATCACAGCCTGAAACAACTCAAGATCATCCTGCGAACAATCAGGCAATTTGAGAACCAAAGAATCTGTTTGCCCATTGCTCTCCAATACAAGCTCTGAAGGCCCTGATAATAGCTTCAACAACTGATCGAGCTGATCTTGATTCATTATCGCATTCTCATTTGTAATTATATGAACAGTAGAAGCATTGAAACAGGTGTTTCACTCCATCTAGTGCATTTGTGTAATTCTAAAATTGATCAATGCTTATTATATTTAAAAAACCAACCATATCCATCAAGGAAGATTGTTATGACTCATTCTTATCAGGTAAAAATACATGGAAAGTAATACAAACATTTTTTCAGACAGAAGAAAAAATAATACATACCTAAACATTAAAAACAGCAAGAGCGAACAACAAGCACTATTGAAAGATCGACGAAAACCGGGTAATAGTTTTAATAATGAGTCGTGGTATTTAAGGGTAAATTACGTAGCTCATGAACAATGCAACTAAATATAAACAGTGAAAAAGCCATTTAATCAAGGAAATTCTTTTTGAATTAGTGGAAATTCGAAGAGCCACCACTACAACTAAACCATTATTTTTCAGGCTTATAGGCAGTAACAAACCATGCACTTGATGGCGCCCAAATGCTGCCATCTGGCTCTGAGAATTTTCCTACAACATCCCTTAGAGCTACCACAACATCTCCTTTTAACCTCTGACCCTCTTCTTCTGCAAGACGGATAATCTCTCCTGCAGGGCCAATTTCCAGAGCAAACTCTATAGCTTCATCTAAATTTCGACCAATACAAATATCAGTATCAAATCGCTCAAACTGAACCCTATCAAATCCGACAGATTGCAGCATATCGCTAACCATATCAGGCCCAGCCATTGAAAAAGGTCCTGGCCCACAATGAACGGCATCTGTGTCATCATGAGAAATAACCGGGACAATACTCTGAACACAAAGCTCAGCATCGTGTAACCATGGATTATCTTCACGTTTACGCCAGACTACCTGTGTGAACTTTCCTCCCGGCTTCAAAGAAGATAGAACATTTCTCATCGCCAAACCTGGCAGATTAAAAAACATGGTTCCAAAGCGAGCAAACGCCTCATCATATGGCCCACCAAGATCATCCGTTTCTACATCGGCCACTATAAACCTGGCATTGTTACTACCTTGCTCAACAGCAGCCTTCTCACATTCCACAATAAAATTACTTGCACAATCAACTCCTGTAGCAAACCCTTGCTCGCCAACAAATTTTGCAATCTCAAGAGTACAATCACCAAAACCACAACCCACATCAAGAACGTTTGCACCTACTGAAGGCCTGTGCCTTTTTAAAGCCTCCTCACTAATCGAGGCATAACCCTCAATAAACAAATATTTAAACCTCGAGAATTTTTCGAATAGCACAGTATTCCATGCTTCAATAATCACATCGTTGCTCATATTGGTCTCCTTGTGATGACAGTCTCTTAATCTCTCATATTCAAAATATGCATTATCAATGGTGATGCACAGCCACCTCACCAATATCTTTCTGACTTAAATAACCCTTTTCAAATAATGAATACATGGTATCTTCAAGTGTCTCATCACCATCACGATATTCCATTTCAAGATTTGAATAAAACACCTGATCATCAGTACAAATCCAGTTAGTAGCGTATTGCAGGGCTTCACTGTTAACAAAGTGACTCACTAACCCTGCCTTTG
>CBDUPD010000308.1:0-3939 GCA_965368985.1 uncultured Spongiibacteraceae bacterium
GGGTCGTTCAGGTTTTCAAGATTACTTGTATATGCCTGCAACTGGTCAATAAGCTGTGAGTCATCATCTTCAGAATTTATACTGATATCCTGATAATGAATATTTGTATTATCGGCTGCAATTTCATCAATTATGCTACTGATATACGGCGTAGCCAGTGTTTCTCTGGTATGGATGATATGAATATCAGCCGTATGTTCTTTATGTAAAGCTTCGCGTGCCAAGCCTACGGCGCCTGCTATGTCCATATCTTTTGCAATTAATATCAATGTTTGCGATTGATCATTTTCGTTATAGTGCTGATCAGTAAACGATGTTTGTACCTCCAGGGCATCGTTTTCTTCGAGTTCTTCAAAGATATATTTATCCAGAGCCTTATTGCCACCTTTTTTAATATGAAACTCCATTAATGGGTCTTCGAGGTGAATGCTGGCGATTGCATAATCATCCTGATCTTCATTAATGTCTCTTAATGTGATGTATTGGCCAGACTTATAGGCAAAATCGCGTACTGATTTCAGCTGAATTTTTACGACATCATCAGCCAGCATGATTTTTTCCGAGACCATTGCTGTAAAGCGTGTACGCTTATCCTTGTCGGGTATTGCTACTGCCATATCAGCATAGATCATACCCTGACAGGCCAGAAAATAACCTTCATCAATCAGCTCCTGGTCGAGCCCCATTTGTGCGAAGGGCATTGGGATTCCTTCTGTAGCCTTCATCAGGCAAGAGTGACAATGACCACCACGGCAGCAGTTAGGTACGGCATGACCATTTTTGATCAGCGTATTTAACACGGTATCGTAATCATCAACAGTGTAGGTTTTATCGAGAAATTTTAATTCGGCCATCGTCTATCCAATGCATCAGTAAATCTATGTTTTATAGGGTTATTTTCTATTAATTGATTGGCGCATATTCTTTCTTTTTTTTTAACGTCTGTCTACCGGATATTTTTTATGGATATAGAAATATCTCAAACCAACTTGCTGAATATTGAATAGTCAAATATACTGTATATACATACAGTTTTATAAATAATGATTGAGAATGTGATGAGTGTGCGAAGTATGCCGGGAGCCAGGGTTTTGGTGAAGCCTTTACTGGAAGCCCGTATCAGTCTGCCTTTATATGCATGTGGAGTTGCAGCAGGGTTTCCCAGTCCCTCAGATGACTATATTGAGAAAGGGCTCGACCTGAATGAATATTTAATCAAACACCCCAGTGCTACCTTTTATGCCAGGGCAAATGGTACCTCCCTGATAGGGCGAGGTATCTACGATGGTGATTTATTGATTATTGATCGTGCGATAGAACCATATCACGGCTGTATTGTTGTTGCTGCTCTTGAAGGTGAGCTAACGTGTAAAATTCTCAATAAAAAACGCCAGTGTCTGGAGTCAGCTAACGCTTCCATGCAGCCTATAGCGATATCAGATGATGCCAGTTTGATTATTGAAGGAGTTGTTATAAATTCCATAAGGCATCATGTTCGCGCTGGTTGATTGCAATAGCTGTTTTGCCAGTTGTGAACAGATATTCAGGCCTGATTTACGTGGCAAGCCGGTAGTTGTGTTGAGCAATAATGACGGTTGTATTGTGGCGCGTAGTGCAGAGGCTAAAGCCTTGAATATTCCTGACCTTGAGCCTTATTTTAAACAAAAGCCATTGCTTGATAAATATGGAGTGGCGGTATTCTCAAGTAACTATGAGCTCTATGGAGATATATCAAGCCGGGTAATGAACATATTGCAAGAGTATGGGGAAATAGAAATCTACTCTATTGACGAGGCATTTCTTGATTTTTCCGATTTGAAAAACTTCAATATGAAACATTATGGTATGGATATAAAAACCAGAATATGGAATGAGATACGCATGCCGGTATCTGTAGGTGTTGCCCCCACAAAAACACTGGCTAAACTGGCCAATCATATTGCCAAGAAGGCATCGCACCTGCAGGGAACCTGTGTTCTTGAAAAGCAGCAGACCATTAACAAGGCATTAGCAGTAGTGCCAACAAATACGCTATGGGGAGTAGGGCGACGGTTATCTGCGCGCCTTGAGTTGATGGGTATAAAAACAGCGCTTGATTTAGCCCGAGCTAACCCGAAAGATATTCGAAGGCATTTTTCAGTAAACCTTGAGCGTACAATTCGAGAATTAAATGGAGAGGCATGTTTTGACCTGGAGCAGCAGCCACCGGCAAAAAAACAGATTTATTGTTCGCGTATGTTTGGCTATAAGGTAACACAGCTCTTAGAACTTGAGCAGGCTGTTAGCCAATATGCAGGAAGAGCTTGTGTGAAATTGAGAAAGCAACACTGCCTGGTTAAATCGATAACTGTACAAGTGATGACAAGCCGTTTTGCAGACCGGCGCTATTCCAATTCGATTGTTATAAGCCTTGAAACACCAACTGAAGATAGCAGAGAGGTTGTTCGTGCAGCAAAGCAAGGCTTAAGGGCAATTTATCGCAGTGGTTATCAATATGCCAAGGCAGCAGTGGGTTTGATAGAGTTGCTTGATAAAGATAACTATCAATATGACTTTTTTCAGCAGTTACCACGAAAAAATACAGTGGAATTAATGCAGTTAATGGATACGCTAAATAAACAATCAAAAGGGCAGGTGTTTTTAGCCAGTGATGGTATTAATGCAGCGTGGCAAATGACTCGACGATTGAAGTCACCTAATTATACAACCCGATGGACAGAGATACCCCGGTTGAAGGTTTGATGCATGTAGGTAATCTTGTGGTAGGTTAGGTGGCTGGATGATGTCAATATGAGGTATTGAGACTTATGTGGGAGCGGGCTCCGGCCGCGAATGAGCGACCCCATTTATTCAAGCTAACGGGAAAAAGATGTAGGTTGCGGGTGAAGAATGAACCCCAACAAAAGTTAAGTAGCAATATTCTCTCAGAGGCATGTTGGGGTTCGCACTCACCCACCTACAAAAAACGAGATCTTTTAAGTCGCAAGAAAGGGTCGGCTATTCACTTCCCAATCCTCTTAAAACCGAGCAGTCACGCCACTCCAAAAACAGCAGCGTGATCTTCCACTATTGAGAACTTCCCGTTAGTAGCAGGTCGCTGTTTATGAGAAACTACTTACGTTTTTCTGTTTCGTTAGGCTTCTGAGCAGATATATCAAAACTGTAATATTTCCATCCATACGGTATAGAAATATTACCATACCTTATTGTTCGCACCTTTCTTAGTAACACTTTATAGAGTATTGTTAATAGTACGATTAATTAGGAGTGATCTATATGACAAACATTACTGCCAATGAGTTGAAAACCAAAGGGGTCTCTGCAGTAGAGAACGCTTTAAAAGACGATGGAGAAGCCATCATCACAGTCCGAGGTGAGAGCAAATACATTGTTCTTGATATAAGTAAATACAATAAGTTACGTGAATACGAGCTGGAAATTGCTTTGATTGAAGCCAGAGAAGATGTTGCTAATGGCCGTATTAAGAAAGAAAGTGTTAATGAACATATGAAGCGAGTAACTGATTAATGGCTTACACGCTCATTTATCCTGATAGCTATATCAAAAGAGCCAGAAAGTTCTTACGTAAATACCCTGAAATACATAACCAATATCGCAAGACATTAGAGATACTGGAGCTTGATCCATACCACCCGTCTTTACGTCTTCACTCGCTGGAGGGAAGATTGAAAGGTTTATCTTCCGTATCAATCAATATTAGCTATCGTATTGTTCTTGAGTTTGAAATTCGTGATGGCGAAATAGTTCTGATGAATATTGGTAGTCATGACCAAGTCTATTAACGACCTCTTTATGCAGGATTTGAATGGCAGAGCAGTGATTTTAGACATTGCTGAATATCCACTCAGGGCCGTTTCTATTGCAAGCAAAGATAATAATAACTGCTCGCTGTAAACCTCCAGTTCGCTCTATTAGTTG
>CBDUPD010000309.1:0-3932 GCA_965368985.1 uncultured Spongiibacteraceae bacterium
CACAAATTTTTCTACACTTACCTTTTGCACCATCAACTGTCCAACAAAAGCGACCAGCATTCTTACCGCCGTTTGTTCCATTGAATATCCCTTTTAGAGCAGCTGGACAAACACCCTCTGTAGCTGCACGAGAGCCACCCGGCTCGAATCCACAGTTCATATACTCCCAACAGTTCAGTTTCATTGACCGCAATCCCTTCAAAAACACCTGGCAAGCCCAGGACTAAATACCCTTTAAAAAACAGGCAAATATTAGCTTTATAAAGCGAGTCTGTGAATAGTCCTCCAGCACTAATAGCCAAAATGCCAACGTTTTTACCCAATTAATACCTCTCAGCTTTTTGAATATCGAAAAAGCTTGATTGTTGACTCTATAACCCCAGTATATGTTGCGGTATTTCCCGGAAAGCCTGCTGACTTATTCAGTTTTTCTACTCTGGTTAACAGCATCCAGTATCACGGAATAAAGAAGTTTTGGGCTAATAGGCTTGGTTACAAAATCATCCATACCTGCTTCCAGACAACGATTTTTCTCTGTAGTAGAGGCATTAGCCGTTAAAGCGATAATAGGCAGTGAATTGCCTTTCTGCCTGATTAACCGTGTCGCATCCAAACCGTTCATTTCAGGCATTTGAATATCCATCAGCACACAATCAAACCGCGATTTATTTATCAACTCAACTGCCTCTCTGCCATTTTGCGCAATTGTTACCTCAGCGCCTACTTCTTTCAACAAGTCGACACCAAGCTCCTGATTAAATATATTATCTTCAGCCATCAAGATCTTCATGCCTGACAGATCAATGGCTTGTGCATTGTTATCAGCGATCAAACTGTCTTGCTCATTACCCTGACACTGTATATCAAACGGTATAATAACTTTATATGTTGTGCCGATACCTATCTTGCTTTCGATATCAACAGTTCCACCCATCAACTCAACCAGTTTTTTGCTGATAACAAGTCCAAGCCCTGTGCCGCCATAGGATTTCCCAATATCGCTGTTTACTTGTGAAAACGGCAGAAACAGCATCTCAAGCTTTTCTTTATCAATGCCGATGCCAGTATCACTGACACAAAAACAGATATCACATCTATTTTCTTTTTCAGAAACCAGATTCACTTCAACCAGAATCTTTCCCTGTTCGGTAAATTTAAATGCATTGGCGACAAGATTGATTAATATTTGAGATAAGCGTTGAAAGTCGCCAAGCAAATACTGTGGTATATCACTAGAAAATTTTACTGAGAAGTTAATATTCTTATCCCTGACATCCGTATTAAACACGGTATTTAATCGCTCTTTAATCTCGTCAATATTAAATACGCCGTGTTCAATTTCGAACATATCAGCTTCAATTTTTGAGATATCCAACAGATCATTAACCAGCCCAAGTAAGTGGTTGCCCGATACATGAATCTTCTCTATATAATTCTTTGATTTACTATCCAGGTTCTGTTTTAAAGCCAGGTAAGCCATACCAATAACACTATTTAACGGAGTACGTATTTCATGAGTCATTGTGTTAAGAAACTCTGTTTTTGCCAGATTGGCATTAATCGCTTCTTTTTCCCTTCTTTTAGCGATGTTTTTTGAAGCTTCAAGCTCTGCTGTTCGTTCTTTTATTTTTGCGTCCAGTTCAGTATTGATATTTTCCAATCTGTTTCTTGCTTCTCTCTCCTCTGTGACATCAATACAGACACCGATTAAATGATCGGTTTTTGTGTGTGAGTTATTATCTAAAATGGCAAGTGTTCGGATATAACCTATGGAGTTATCCTCTTTAACTATCCTGTATTGAAGATCAATGTCCGTATCATTTCTTATTGCCTTGATGGTTTCTTTTTGTAGGCTGTTGATATCTTCAGGGTGCACCAACTGTTTCCATGTTTCATTCGAAATATGCTCCCCCTCTGGCTTAATATCAAAAATTTCAAACGTCTTTTTATCCCAATACAGCTTGTCTTCAGGTATATCGTATTCCCAGACACCAAGCTGGGAAATTTCTGTCGCAAGTTGAAGACGCTGGGCGGTTCTTTTCAAATCAACGATGGAGCTCCTGAAAACTTCAAGCGCCTTATTCAGGGCAACGAACTCCTTGATACCCTGTTTTGTATCAATTTCGATTGAAGTATTACCCGCTGATAACACATTCATATTACTTGTTATTGTAGCCAGTGGTTTTAGAATTGAATGGCTAATCAGGTATACCATGAATAAACTGACCAATAAAAGCAGCAAAAAAACTGAAGTGATAATATATAACTCTTTATAAGCCTGCTTTTCAATATTCTCGGCTTTTGCAACCAGCTGATCTGCAATACTGCCCTCCAATTGCTCTAACAGATCTATCTTTGCGGTAAATACCCTGAACCACTCCTCAGGTTCTATAGTTAATGCCGTGCCCGCATTACCAGACTCAAACAATTGCTGTAGCTTATTAACCTGAATAAACTCAGGACTCTGGCGCATCGCTTCCAGCTTAACGACATGATCCCTCAATGCATACTCGGTAAACTGGTTAAAGAGTAGTTCTTGTTGTGCAATCAGTGCTGATATTTGATGTCGAGTATGTAGATTGATCTGCCCATCATGCAAGCCGGATGCTCCCAGCGCTCTTTCTCGCCCTACCCAATCTTTTGCCTGTGCGAAAAAAATATATGAGAGCGTCAGGGTAGCAAAGCTGTCTTGTGTGTGTTTGCCACTAATTTTATAAAAGTTATCAATAATAGAATTGTAATGGCGAATAATGTCTTTTTCTGACACATCAAAATGATCTACCTGTTCACGAAAGCCCTGAAGCTTTTCAACCAAGCTAACTTGAAGACTTAACCTTTCAAGGTAGTGATGGGTTGCAGGTTGTATAAGTGTGCTAGATATTCTGGTTTCCAATTCTTTTCGTGCGGCATCAGTAAAGCCTCTTTGTAATGCAAGCTCATTAACAAACCTTCGGCCTTGATTCCCTGCATAACCAACAGAAATACCACGCTCTTTTTGTATTTCATGAGTAAGCCGGTTGACCAATGGAATAATAATAGTCGCGTTCATCAATTGATCTGCTTGCTGTGTTTTGTTAAGCCTTTCAACAGCTATATAGCTGGTGACAATTAACAAACCTATCGAGGGAACAATAATCGACAATATAATGCGAAATGAGAGCTTTGAGCTTTTTGCCAAGCGACGGGAAAAGCAAGACATTTCCATTTTTTATACTACCTTTCTAAAAAAGCCTACCCAACACCAGAATATCTGTATGCTGTTAGAGGCAGGATATAAAGCTTGCGAATTAATACATTGAACAATTTACTGTCAGTAATGCTTCGAATACGTATACCTTGTATTAATATCGAGTACTAACATCGAGCCACTCCTTTAATTCGGAAAAGTTACATCAGATTACCCATTACAGGGCTACTACCTGAAACTCAATATCATTATAGACTGGATATCAGGATATGCCCCAATTATGAATAATCGGGGCACTCATTGAGTTTAGTAAATATCACCCTGGGTGTTAAAGACGTTAAATTTACCCGTAGGAGTAACTAATCGCTTGTCTTTTATGACATGCTTTAATTTCCGGGTTTTATCATCGACAACCACAATGGCAGATTGCTGGTTGGCGCCATTCCATACAGAAAACCACACCTCTGTACCATCTTGATTGTATTCAGGTTGCACAACCCGTTTAGGGCCTTCACCCAGATCGGCCCACTCAGCAATCGGCAGCACCTCAAACGCCTTTTTCGGCTGGGTAACATCAAACACGGCAACCGATTGGCTGACACTGGCATCCGGATTCAGGGGTGTATCAACATAGAGGTTTTTTGATTTGGGATGTGTTTTCAGAAATAGCGAACCACCGCCCTGACCTTCGAGTGTTCTAACAACCGTCCACTTATAGTCTTTACCGGTATCCGTAGAAATCAAC
>CBDUPD010000310.1:0-3919 GCA_965368985.1 uncultured Spongiibacteraceae bacterium
ACCTGAAGAAGTTAAACGTAAATGACCTTCTTCTGATGACCTTGGTGGCATTACACCTGAGCTGGCAGGCGTAGCATCAAGCTGGGCACGTTTCCACTCACGATTTTGTTCTGATACATTACTGATTGCTTCACGGACAGAAATATCCCGAACCATTTCATCTGAGGGTACCCGTAAAACCTCACCCGCCTTTAGGCGATTAATATTGTTACCAACAAACGCATGCTCATTCATTTGCTGGATAGCCAACATGGTTTGCTGAACAGAGATATCACTTGCAGGTTTCAGTTTGCTTGCAATACTCCACAAAGTATCACTACGCTGAATTTGATAGGTATCTTCGTTATAAGATGAACTTACAACATTACTACGTGGCTCTTCATATGATTCTTCCGGCTCATCCTGATACATCTCATCTTGAGCTGCATCACTGGATGCAACTTCTTCAGACTCATTTGCAACATCAACTGATGCCATGGAAGCCGGCTCAACATAGGTAGGTGTAGCAGATGATTCAGGCTGTGACTCAGCAGGTGTAGGTGCAGGTTTTGCAGCACTCACATTGACTGACGGAGATTCATCTTCGACATATACCGGCAGATCTACCAATACAGTGTATGAGCGAAGCATACGGCCCGTTGGCCAGTTTGCTTCCAATAATAAATCCAGGTATGGCTCGTTGATGCGCTTGGTAGTAAAAACCTTGATTACACCACCATCATCTCCATCAAGCTCAACTTTAAACTTGAGACTCGATAAAAAACCGGTGTACTCAACACCTGCATCCTCAAACTCTTCGAGACTAGCTAAACCTATCAGGATCTGGGCTTCATCAAGATCACCGACACTCTTAAGCTTTATTTCAGCATCCAGAGGCTCGTTTAGCGCTGAATGCATGGTCATCTCACCCAATCCCAATGCCAATACGCTTTCCACGCTCATGGCACCGGCGACTATAAGTGCACTGGCTAACTTACGATACATAGGCCTTACCTTAAATCTTACTCTTCTTTTCACCCAATTTTGCTTTTGCTATTCAATAAAACTGCTCTATTGAACGACTACCCTGAACACTAAAAGCAAAAAGCTCACTTTATTATTCTATTTTTCACTTTCTCTCAAGTTGATATTTAACAGCATTTTACAGCTAATGCAACGTACTTAGCTCACAAACTTAAGAGTGTTTTTTCGAAAACCGATCTAAGTATTCATTATAAATGATGTTTTAGCAAGAAATCAGCCGCAAAAATCAACTGCTTACTTGCCGAAAACTTGACATCATCCACACCAATCCAGCAATCGAACCGGTAATCATCAGACTCACTTTTTCTCACATTACCCACCAGAATCTGATTTTCCAACTGAATTATATCCATATTCGATAAATTTTTAGCCGAGCTCTCAAAACGAATTTCATCGCTTGCATCCCAGCACTCCTGCAGTTTATCCAATTCAACCTCATTGTTCAAAACAACTGAGACCAACATAGCTACGCCATGAAATACCGGCATCTGAATAGCTGTCACATGTGAATCCACATCAGTAAACTCTCCGGATAATTCACTCGCCAGCTGTTTTTCCAAATGACTACCCACCGCACTCTCGGCCATTGGAAAATAATTAAACGGCATCTGCTTATCAAATACCTTGTGTTCCAGCGCCTGAGCATTCAACAAACGGGCAGTTTGAGCTGCAAGCTCACTCACACCTTGGCGACCATAAAATGAGGCGGGATACAGCACTGTTAAATCAACACTCTCACAGTCACACCCCTGCAAAACCTCAGCCAGAGCCGCCACAGGTGGCTGCACCAGGCCAAAAATACCCGCACTCTCAATTTTGTTTTGATCAAATACCCTGGGGGTTACTGAAGCCAACCCATCCAGATATCCCAATACCGGGCATTTTATTGCCTGAATCTGCTCAGCGTAGGCTTCTACTACCAGCGGTGACTCCAAAACAATAACCAACTGAAAATCATCAAAATCAAAAGACTCTATTCCATGAAACATAAGCGGTCGACCATTATACAAAACAGTATCACCGCTATCTCCACTCGTCGAAACCAACTGAATTTCAGCAGCATTAAGACTACTATCGGCCCACTACTCCAGAAGAGACTCCAGAATCAGACTATCTGAGGCAATAATAGCAACTTTAGATTGTGTCATTTATGAAACGCCTTTCTTTACAAGTAAATCCAACATTCTACGTAAAGGCTCTGCAGCCCCCCAAAGCAATTGATCACCTACTGTGAAGGCATTAAGATATTCTGGTCCCATACTCATTTTACGCAAACGACCAACGGGAACAGATAAGGTACCTGTTACAGCCGTAGGCGTTAGCTCTTTCACAGTAATATCACGATCATTAGGAATCACTTTTACCCAATTATTAGATGCTGCAATTATGGATTCAAGCTCTACCAAAGGTACATCTTTGTTAAGCTTGATAGTCAACGCCTGACTATGACAACGCATAGCCCCAATTCGTACACAGGTTCCATCAACTGGAACAGCATTAGCATTGCCCAGGATTTTATTTGTTTCAGCCTGACCTTTCCATTCTTCACGACTTTGGCCATTTTCCAGCTGACGATCAATCCACGGCAGCAAACTTCCAGCCAAAGGAGCACCAAATTGGTCAGTTAAAAACTCATCGCTACGCATGGTAGCCGCCACCTTTTTATCGATATCAAGAATTGCTGAAGCCGGATCAGCCAGTTCGGCTGCCACACCTGCCTGAATCTGCCCCATCTGGGAGATCAATTCACGCATATTTTTTGCTCCAGCACCGCTGGCAGCCTGATATGTCATAGCAGACACCCACTCAACCAATCCGGCATTGAATAATCCACCCACTGCCATCAACATCAAACTGACAGTACAATTACCACCAATATAGTTTTTAACACCTTCATCGAGCGACCTCTCAATCACATCAAGATTAACCGGATCAAGCACAATCACCGCATCATTTTCCATACGCAATGATGAGGCTGCATCTATCCAGTAACCTTGCCAACCACTATCACGAAGTGGCTGAAAAACCTCTTTGGTATAATCACCACCCTGACAAGAAACAACCACATCCATTGCAGCAAGATCAGCAATAGCCGTGGCATCTTTCAATGGATCAACATCAACACCCACATCAGGACTTTCACCTCCTATATTAGAGGTAGTAAAAAATGTGGGCTCAATATCAGAAAAATCATTTTCCTCTATCATGCGCTCCATTAACACAGAGCCAACCATTCCACGCCAACCTACAAACCCTACCTTCAACATATCTTTCACCCTAAAATTTTCTATAACTTCAGCGCAGCCACAACTGCCTCACCCATCTCACTTGTTGTTACAAGCTGACAACCATCAGCATATATATCAGGCGTACGAAGCCCCTGGTCAAGCACCACACTTACAGCATCTTCGATAGCCTGCGCAGCTTCAGCTTCTGAAAACGAATAACGCAACATCATCGCCACTGACAAAATCATCGCTAACGGATTAGCCTTGTTCTCACCAGCTATATCAGGCGCCGAACCATGGCACGGCTCATACATGCCTCGCCCATTAACATCCAGCGAAGCTGATGGCAACATACCGATTGAGCCAGTAAGCATTGCAGCGGCATCAGACAAAATATCACCAAACATATTACCGGTAACCATCACATCAAACTGCTTGGGTGCACGAACCAGCTGCATTGCTGCGTTATCAACATACATATGAGACAATTCAACATCAGGATAATCTTTGGCGACTTCTTCCATAATCTCGCGCCACAACACAGTAACTTCTAACACATTTGCCTTATCAACAGAGCAAATACGCTTACCCCGCTTCATAGCAAGATCAAAAGCCACCTTGGCTATTCGCCTGATTTCAGACTCGGAATAACGATATGTATTAAATCC
>CBDUPD010000311.1:0-3914 GCA_965368985.1 uncultured Spongiibacteraceae bacterium
ACGGATCAACCGCATTGCCCAGACGTTTGGACATTTTGTTGCCAGCTTTATCAATAACTTCGTAAATTTCAGCAAAGCTGTTGCTGGTAAATAACAGGCTGATTATGGCAATGCAGAGTATTTTCATAATAGATACAAATAGAGGATGATATCTATAGTGTAGAAAAATCATCAGTTTTTGGACAGGATTGTTTTTTAAGGATGTGACGGGTATAAAATCGGGCAAAAAAAAGCCCGCACAAAGCGGGCTTTAAATCGTTTTAACAGCGAATTAGCAGCTGTAGTACATCATGAACTCAACCGGGTGAGTTGTCATATTCAAACGCTCAACTTCTTCCATTTTAAGCTCGATGTAAGCATCGATCATATCATCATCCATTACGCCGCCAGCTTTAAGAAAGTCACGGTCAGCATCAAGTGCTTGTAGTGCTTGCTCAAGGCTTGATGCAACAGTTGGAATCGCCAGTGCTTCTTCAGCTGGAAGGTCATAAAGATCTTTATCAGCTGCATCGCCCGGGTGAATCTTGTTTTGAATGCCGTCAAGACCGGCCATCAGCATTGATGCAAAAGCAAGGTATGGGTTACCTGTAGGATCAGGGAAACGTACTTCTACGCGGCTTGCTTTAGGGCTAGGCACGAAAGGAATACGAATAGAAGCTGAGCGGTTACGTGCTGAGTAAGCAAGCATAACAGGCGCTTCGAATCCAGGAACAAGACGCTTGTATGAGTTAGTAGAGGCATTGGTGAATGCATTGATTGCACGAGCATGCTTGATGATGCCGCCAATGTAGTAAAGTGCAGACTCGGAAAGCCCTGCGTATGCGTCACCGGCAAATACGTTGTTGCCGTCTTTGCTTAGCGATTGGTGAACGTGCATACCGGAACCGTTATCACCTACTAGTGGCTTAGGCATAAAGGTGGCTGTCTTGCCGTATGCATGAGCAACGTTAAGTACGCAGTATTTAAGAATTTGAACTTCGTCAGCTTTCTGTACAAGGCTTGCAGGACCAACACCAATTTCACACTGGCCAGCAGTACCTACTTCATGGTGATGTACTTCGATAACCAGACCCATGGCTTCCATTGCGTTACACATGGCGCCACGAAGATCGTGCAGGCTATCAACTGGAGGTACTGGGAAATAGCCGCCTTTAAGGCCTGGACGGTGACCGGTGTTACCTTCGTCGTAATGCTCAGATGAAGACCATGCAGCTTCTTCAGAGTTAATGGCGTAGCTTGCGCCAGAAATATCACAGTGCCATTTAACATCGTCAAATACGAAGAATTCTGGTTCAGGGCCAAACAATGCTGAGTCAGCGATACCGGTAGACTTCATATATTCGATGGCACGTTCGCCGATTGAGCGTGGGTCACGGTTGTAGCCTTCGCCTGAAATAGGGTCAACGATACCGCAACGAACGATAACAGTTGATTCGTCGGTAAAAGGATCAAGTACAGAAGCTGAGTCATCAGGCATAAGAATCATGTCTGATTCATTAATGCCTTTCCAGCCAGAGATAGATGAGCCGTCGAACATTTTGCCTTCTTCGAAGAAACTGTCGTCTACTTCGGTAGCAGGAATAGTTACGTGCTGCTCTTTACCTTTGGTGTCTGTGAAACGCAGGTCAACCCAACGGGCTTCACTGTCTTTGATTAGCTTCAGTGTGTTCTCTGACATTATGTCTTCTCCAGTTAAAGTGTTTAGGTCTAGTGACCAAGCTTTGTGTAAATATTTGGCTGCTGATTCTGCGTGGCGGCTATCGCGACCAGACGTTTGAGCTGGAATTGCAGCGTTGTAAAAATTTAATTGCCGGCGATTATAACTGGTTTGAAAATGGAAACCAGTCAATTAATTCAAGCGGCTTTGTATTTGTTGTATTAATGTACTGCGATACGATATAGCACAATGCGTGCCAATTTTTGAGTAGCGTTTAGCGCCCTAAAATACAGCGTATATTGAGGTTATTGACAAAAAATGACTCATTGTGCGCTATATTGGTGCACCAACATGTTCCAATACAGTGCATCGGTTTTTGTTATACTGCCGACCTTTTTATTGATGGCTTTAAAATATGCAGTTTATTATCAAGTTTTTTCCTGAAATCATTATCAAGAGCAAGCCGGTGCGTAAGCAGATGTCCAAACGTCTGCGAGATAATCTGGCCAGCCAGTTTTGTTCGATTGATGCCGAGATAAAGACTGTTCTGGATTGGGATAAGCTGACAGTTGAGGTTGCAGATTGCTCTGATGAGGTGCTTGCAGAGGTGGTGGCTGTATTAAGTAATACCTCTGGCATAGCGCACTTTCTTGAAGTGGAAACCTGTGAGTTTGAAACACTGGATGATATCAAGGAGAAAACACTGGCAGTTTATAAAGATCGGTTGGCAGGCAAGCGATTTGTTCTGCGTTGTAAGCGCGTTGGTAAACATGAATACAATTCTACCGAGGTAGAGCGTCAGGTAGGCGGCTATCTTTTACATAATACATCCGACTCTGATGTTGATCTGCATAATCCTGAAGTCACTGTACGTATTGAAATTAGAAATAAGACGCTGCATGTAGTGAAAAATCGTATTGAAGGCCTGGGTGGATTTCCTCTGGGAGAAGTGGAGCCAGTGCTTTCACTGATTTCAGGTGGATTCGATTCGCCGGTTGCCAGTTACCTAACGATGAAACGCGGCATGCCAACACATTTTTGTTTTTTCAATCTGGGTGGCCGAGAGCATGAGTTAGGTGTAAAAGAAGTCTCTTATTATTTATGGCAAAAGTTTGGTTCTAATCGTCGAGTCAAATTTATTTCGGTGCCATTTGAGCCGGTTGTTGCTGAAATTTTACAGAATATCGATAACTCACAGATGGGTGTTATTTTGAAGCGCATGATGCTGCGAGTTGCAACACGACTGGCAGAAGAACTGGAAGTGAAGGCGCTGGTAACGGGTGAAGCGATAGCCCAGGTTTCAAGTCAGACGCTCACCAACTTGAGTATTATTGATAAGGTTACTGATGTACTGGTTTTGCGGCCACTGATCACCACTGATAAAGAAGATATTGTAAGACTGGCTCGCAAGATCGGAACTGCAGAGTTTGCAGAAAATATGCCTGAGTATTGCGGAGTGATTTCTGTGAAGCCAACAACGCGTGCCAAAATGCATAAAATTGAAAAAGAAGAAGCCAGATTCAATTTTGAAATTATTGAACAGGTGATAGAGAAAGCCCAGAGAATTAATATCGATGAATTGGCGCTTGAGGACTATGTGCCGGTTGATGTTGAGGTGCTGGAAGTCCCTTTGCCTGACTGTGTGATTATTGATGTGCGTCATCACGATGAGCAAGAGCGTAAGCCGTTAAAGCTGGCAGGACAAACGATTGAACACATCCCGTTTTATAGTCTGCATAGCAAGTTTGCAGAGCTACCTAAAGATAAGCGTTATTTATTGTATTGTGACAAGGGTGTGATGAGTCGCTTGCATGCAGCGCACCTTGTAGAGGATGGGCATAATGTGGCGGTATATCGCCCGCCTTTCTGAAAAAGTACATAAAAAGGGCTAATCTGTGATTAGCCCTTTTTATTAAGAAAGTTAAGAAAGTTAAGAAAATTTAGAACTCAAAACGCCAACCGGCAGTAATACGCTGCTGGTCGAGGTTGTCATATTGTTCAACCGTTTCAAAATTCAGAAAGCCGGCATTGCCGTTTTTTAGTTGAACAGAAGCGCCAAGGCCAATAATCAGGTAAGAGGAATCTACTTCATTGGTTTCGAGGGAAAATCCACTGTCAGAGGCATAATTGCCAATAAAGCGACCTGTCACTTCCTGAGCATCATCTTCAAAATCATTAACCAGTGTCAGGCTGATGGAAGGAATGAATACTCCTCTGCTGGTGTTGGCAATATACCTGAAGTGTGAGCCGAGGTTCA
>CBDUPD010000312.1:0-3913 GCA_965368985.1 uncultured Spongiibacteraceae bacterium
GGTTTAGAGTGGCAGCTTAGTGTGCCTGCCAGGCATTGGATGCTCAGCAATGACAAAAATCACTTCTCCAAAGTGGCTACTCGATTCCCCCAACCGTCATTCCCGCGCAAACCGTCATTCCCGCGCAAACCGTCAGTCCCGCGCAGGCGGGAATCTTTCAGAAAATAACTAGATCCCCGCCTACGCGGGGATGACTAAATGGGGAGTGCAGCTTTTGAGAAGAGTGGTTGATCTTATGAAGGTGCTGTTACTTGTCCAGTCATGATACATTCGACCCATAGTTGTCAGGCAGAATAAAGATTCCCTTTCAATAGCTGTCATTCAAAAGACAATATACAATCAAGAAACATCTAAAAGCTCTCTTTGACAGACCTGTTAACAGGTGCTATAAATAGACCTAAATAGCGATAGGTTTTTTATCAATGTCTACCAAGTTCTCTGAAGATATAGTTCCACTGAGCGACCTGAAGGTTAACCCAGGAAAGATAGTGAACCATACCAATAACACACATCGACCTATTTTATTGACGAGTAGAGGAAGAGGTGTGGCCGTAGTTCAAGGGCTTGATGACTATGAAAAACACGAAGAGGAGCTTGCCTTCGTTAAGGCTGTTGCTCAAGGCCTTATGGAAATCAAAGAAGGCGATACTATTGACCTTCAAGATGCCAAGGAACAGCTAGGTCTTTAAAAAGTGAAACTTTCATTATCTCGATCGGCTCTTGAAGATCTCAAGGGCATTCAGGCTTATTATAAAGAGCAACTTGTACCTGAAGTTGGGCAGAATTTTGTGTCTGCAATCATTGAGCATATTGAGACTCTCAAAGATTACCCCGATATTGGCAGAAAAGTACCTGAGTTTAACGAAGATCATATTCGTGAGCTTATACACCCGCCATTTCGAATTGTTTATCTAAGAAATACGCATTCAATTCAGATTATTCGAGTGTGGCGAAGTGAACGATTGCTTAAGCTTGATGATAGCGATAATTAAGCGCGTAGGCTGGGGTGAGTTTACGAACCCCAGCGTATTTTTGGTGGGCAAGTGTTGGGGTTCATTCTTCACCGCCAACCTACATCAATCACCCGTTAGAAGCAGTTCGACCATTTTGAGCCGCAGCTATTGAAAAGCGATTTTATCTATTTTTGAGTAGCCACTAATGGCCCAGACTGTGTGAAAACTCCAAATAAATATATAATGCAGCTTTGTCTCAGAACGTTATATTAAATAACGTTGATGAAATTACCTTCCATATCTTCTTATGATATTTAGAAGTATAGGAGTCTGATTTTTAGATATTCTTAGGAAACCAGTGTTGCGTTCGATTAGCAAAAGCAACCAGCGAAAGCATAACAGGTACTTCAACTAACACACCTACAACAGTAGCCAGAGCTGCGCCTGAGTGCAGGCCAAAAAGTGAGATGGCTACTGCAACAGCCAGCTCGAAAAAATTACTGGTGCCAATCATGCAGGCAGGTGCTGCAATATTGAAAGGCAGTTTGATTAGTCTTGCTGCTATATAGGCAATGGCAAAAATACCATAGGTTTGTATCAATAGGGGAATTGCTATCAGTACGATGCTTTGTGGTTTTTCGATAATAGTTTCTGCCTGAAATGCAAACAGAAGTACCACAGTTGCCAGTAAGCCAACTACCGACCATGGTTTTAATTGGTGAACAAACTTGTCGACATGGTTGTGTAGTGCCTTGCGTGTGATGATGCCGGCTGTTAACGGCAGTACTACGTATAAAACGACAGACAATAAAAGGGTTTCCCAGGGAACACTGATATCACTTACACCTAACAAGAAGGCAGTGATTGGTGCAAAGGCAAACACCATAATGACGTCATTCACTGAAACCTGAACCAGTGTGTAATTCGGATCTCCTTTAGTTAGCTGGCTCCAGACAAACACCATGGCAGTGCAGGGTGCGACACCGAGTAAGATCATGCCTGCAATATACTCGTTTGCTGTTTCAGGGCTTACCAGATCTGCAAAAATGTGATGAAAGAACAGCCAGCCCAAAGCAGCCATGCTGAAAGGCTTTATTAACCAGTTGATTATAAGAGTAAGAATAATTCCTTTTGGCTTTTTACCGATATTCTTGATAGCAGTGAAATCTATTTGCAGCATCATTGGATAAATCATTACCCAGATTAAAACCGCAATCAGGATATTTACATGGGCTATCTCCCAGTCTGCAATAATAGCAAAATAATCAGGGAGCAAGTTGCCCAGTAATACGCCGGCAAAAATACATAATCCAACCCATACTGTTAGGTAGCGTTCAAAAATTCCCATTAAACTTCTCCAATTTGTTGCAAAATGGCTTTAATATTTTCTTTCTTGATTGAATCAGGGGCTAAATCCAGTAATCGATGAATGCGATTGGTAATTGTTTTTATTACGTTCAAAAAAGCAGTTTCAACTTCTTTTTCAGAGCCATGTAATTTTGACGGATCAGGAAGCCCCCAATGAATTTTTATACTGTCTCCAATCCAGACCGGGCATTGTTCATTGGCTGCAGAGTCACAAACTGTTATTACTGCATCGGGCGTAAAACTTTCAAAATCATCCCATGACTGACTTTTAAGGTTTGTGGTGTTTATTCCTGCTTCAGTGAGATACTTGAGTGTAAGAGGGTGTACTTCACCTGCTGGTTGACTGCCTGCGCTTCTGGCAATAAGGCTGCCATCAGAAAGGTGGTTGGTAATTGCCTCCGCCAGAACGCTGCGGCAACGATTATGTGTACAGATAAACAATAATTTCATGGATAGCCTGTTAACAACATTGTGCTTTGCTAACGGGTCTGTCACCCATAGCGTTAAGCTGTTTGTAAGAGTTTTCCATAAATTCTTTATTATTGTTTGCGGTAGTGGAGATAACTTCTATTGCCCATGCTTCGAGTGCCGGGTTAAGTTTGTAATACACCCATTGTCCTTCTTTTCTGTCGAGTAGTAATTCACATTGACGTAGTTGAGCTAAATGACGTGACACTTTGGGTTGGCTTTCGTCAAGTGCAGCCATGAGTTCACAGACGCATAGTTCGCCTTCTTGCTGAATTAATAGTAAGGATTTAAGCCGGGTTTCATCTGCCAGGCACTTATAAAAAGAAACAGGGTTCATAAGTAAATATGCACATCTTGTAGGTAAATATATACGGCAAATCATATATATGTTTTTCCATATATGCAATTACCATTTGGTAAAATTATTGTTGCACCAGAAAAGTCTGGAATGGGTGTATACTTTATGAAGTAGAAATGATTTTAAGAGTGTTTTAATGTCTTGTTGTGATAAAAAAGAAGAGAGTAAGCCTGCCGAAAGCAGCTGCTGTGGATCGAAGCCCGAGCCGCCGGTTGAGGCTTCATGCTGCTCATCGGAGTCAAAGCCTGCAGTTTCCTCGTGCTGCCCCACTGAGAAAAAGAAAATTGATAAGTTGTTGTGGTTTGGTGCGACAACCGTTGCCATATCCTATGTGCTTCATTTAACTATTTCTGATCAGCTGCAATCAGTAGCGGGGTTGCAACATTTTGTACACGCCTGTTATGAGCTTTTTAATACGATGTGGATAGGCCTGGCAATTGGTATTGTTGCAGTTGGCTTGCTAGGCAAGGTGCCAAGAGAGTTTGTTATATCCATTTTAGGTAAGCCGGGAAAAATTGGCATTATACGTGCCACTCTAGCCGGTGTGCTGCTGGACTTATGTAGTCATGGTATTTTAATGGTAGGTACCAAGCTTTATGAGCGTGGGGCAACAATAGGGCAGGTAATGGCATTTCTTATAGCCAGTCCGTGGAACTCATTTTCCCTGACACTAATTTTATGGGCTTTGATCGGTCTTAAGTGGACATTGTTGTTTATTATTTTTTCAATGCTTGTAGCTTTTTTTGTACAATATTCGTTTTTGGTT
>CBDUPD010000313.1:0-3906 GCA_965368985.1 uncultured Spongiibacteraceae bacterium
CAAGTAGCCTTGATCAACTCTTCGAAATCTCCCAGTCGGCCCAGGCCGGTGCAATTCTTGCTCTTCAGGCAACCGATACTGTTAAGTTGGCAGAATCGGAGCAAATAGATAAAACGATAGATCGTAATCAGGTCTGGTTGGCACAAACGCCACAAGTATTCCCCTATGCGATGCTGAGGGATGCCTTATTACACGCTAAAAACAATAATATTCCTGTAACAGATGAGGCTTCCGCCATTGAAATCATGGGTTTGAAACCGGTTGTGGTTCCAGGTAGAAAAGACAATATAAAAATCACCACTTCTGAGGATTTGGCCCTGGCTGCTTTCTTTTTGAAAAACATTATTGAGGAGCAAGATTGATGCGAATCGGACATGGCTATGATGTGCATCGTTTTGGTGATGGCGATCATGTTGTTATAGGTGGTGTAACCATACCTTATGAGCAGGGGCTTATTGCTCATTCTGATGGAGATGTGTTGTTGCACGCATTAAGCGATGCTCTGTTAGGTGCTGCTGCCCTTGGTGATATTGGCAAGCATTTTCCTGATACAGACCCACAATACTCGGGCGTAGATAGCAGGGAGTTGTTAAGACATGTTATGAAACTTATTCAATCTCAGGGTTACGGCATTTCCAATGTTGATATTACCTTGATCGCTCAGGCACCCAGAGTTTCAGAGTTTACAGATCAGATGTGTGAAAATATTGCTGCAGACCTGTCGTTGAAGAGAGGGCAGGTAAACGTTAAGGCGACAACTACTGAAAAGCTCGGCTTTATTGGCGAGAAAAAAGGCATAGCAGCTAATGCTGTCGTGTTGTTAACCGAAATAACTGCCGTATGAATAAAAAAGTGGGTGATAGCATTATTGGTGAAGAACAAAAGTACCCATTGGTTTTTCATAAAGCTTTCTCTACTGATGGTTTGGTAGCAGATTTCAAGCTTGAGCCTGAAGATTTTCAGGTGTCAGAGGTGTTGGGTTTTGAGCCTTCAGGTGAGGGTGAGCATCTTCTGTTACAAGTTAAAAAGACTAACCTGACAACCGATGCGCTGATTTCAGATATTGCCAGATGTTTGTCAGTTGCAAAAAGGGATGTGGGCTGTTGTGGTTTGAAAGACAAGTTTGCAGTTACTGATCAGTGGCTTTCAGTTAACTGGCCTATTAAAGAGCCTATTCCTTCATTGTCGGGGTCGAGTTGGCAAGTGCTCAACGCAGTTCGCCATAATAAAAAGCTAAAAAGGGGTATTCATAAGGCTAATCATTTCGTTATTCGTTTGAAAAATATAGATGGTGATCTCTTTTTATTGGAAGAAAGGCTTCAGGCTGTGGCTGTTGGAGGGTTTCCTAACTATTTTGGAGAGCAGCGTTTTGGCAGGGAGGGCGCTAATGTAGAAAAGGCTCAAATGCTGTTTAATCGTGAGATCAAGTGCAAGCCTTTTCAGCGTTCTATCTATTATTCCGCAGCTCGTAGTTTTCTGTTCAATCATTACCTTTCTCTTAGGGTTGGGCAAGATAACTGGAATAAGGCTATTGATGGTGACAGTTATAATCTGGAGGGCAGTAATGCGTTATTTGGCCCTGAGGAGAATATTGATCAAAGCCTTGTTGGGAGACTTGAACAGCATGATATACACCCGGTTGGCCCACTCTATGGAGATGGTGAATCCCGGTTGAAGTCGGCTGCGTTGGCGCTTGAGTTGTTGGTGGCTGATAAATATCCGGCATTAGTAGAAGGTTTGAAAAATGCGCGTGTAAAAACTGCATACAGGCCATTGCGTGTTATGCCAAAGTCTTTAAACTGGCAGATTGAAAAAAATGCTTGTGAGCTGTGTTTTGACTTGCCTTCAGGCAGTTATGCTACAGCATTGATTGGTCAACTTGTGAATACCGAATGAGATTTTATGGTAAGTAAGCTTCAGTTAGATGGCATTGGTATGACATCCCAGCGCACCCGGAATCGATTGATTGATCGTTTGCGCGAGCAGGGGATTACAAGCCTGGCAGTTCTTGATGTCATGTTGAATACCCCGCGTCATATCTTTATTGATGAGGCGATGGCGCATAAGGCCTATGATGACATATCGCTGCCTATTGGAAATAATCAAACCATTTCCCAGCCCTATATTGTTGCCCGTATGACAGAGCTGTTACTCGAGGTTTCTCCAAGAAAGGTTCTTGAGGTGGGTACAGGCTCCGGTTATCAAACAGCCGTGTTATCCCAGCTGGTTGATGAAATCTATAGTATTGAACGCATTAAGCCCTTATTGGATAAAGCCAGGCAGCGCGCCAAATTACTGAAGATGAATAATGTAACCTTTAAACACTCGGATGGTGGTGAGGGTTGGAAGCAGAATGGGCCTTATGATGCTATTTTGTCAGCTGCAGCTCCTCGTCAGGTTCCTCAGGAGCTGAAAGATCAGCTGGCTGTTGGTGGACGAATTGTTATGCCGGTTGGTGATGATCGTAGCCAGCAGTTGTTGGTTGTTGATCGTAATGAAAAGGGATTTACTGAAAAGGTGATTGAGTCTGTGAAGTTTGTGCCGCTTGTTGCGGGGCGATTAGGTTAATCCTTTTATATTTCTACAATAATAAGAAAAAGAGTATCTTTATGCGCATCCCTCATCACTTGAGTGTGTTTTTAAAAGGTATGGGGATGGGGGCTGCGGATGTGGTTCCCGGTGTCTCAGGTGGAACAATTGCTTTTATTACCGGTATCTATGATGAGCTTCTCGATTCTATCAAGTCGGTAAATCCTCATGCTGCAATGATATTAATGAAGCAGGGGCCGGTCAGTTTTTGGCAGTTTATTAATGGCAATTTCCTGGTTGCCCTGATTTCCGGTATCGGCCTTAGCTTTTTGTCTTTGGCGCATTTAATTACTTATCTTCTCGATGCCTATCCGCTGATGTTGTGGTCTTTCTTTTTTGGTCTTGTTGTTGCTTCAGGTATCTATATTGCCAGGGATATCGATTTCAAGTGTATTATGTCGGTATTCATGATATTTGCTGGTATGGCTATAGCTTATATTATTACTTCCAGTCAGCCCGCTCAGGTTGATCCGACCCACTTAAAAGTCTTTGGTGCAGGTGCTATCGCTATTTGTGCGATGATTCTTCCCGGAATATCCGGAAGCTTTATTCTGGTATTGCTAGGGCTTTATGGTTTTATTCTTGAATCGGTAAAGGCGTTAGATATTGAGGTAATTTGTTATTTTCTCGCCGGTTGTGTGACAGGGTTGCTGAGCTTTGTGCACTTATTGTCCTGGTTGTTGAAAAATTATCGTTCAATCATTATTGCCTTGCTGACAGGTTTTTTGTTGGGCTCTTTAAATGCATTGTGGCCGTGGAAAAGAGTGATTGAATATTACCAGACAAGCAAAGGGCTAAAACCTTTATTGCAAGAGAATATTCTTCCTGATCAATATGCATCTATTGTTGGTCAGGATGCTATGTTATTACCGTGTCTTATTATGATGTTAGTAGGTGCTATATTGGTGTTGGGTTTAGAGAAGATGACAGAGAGCAAGCAGACTTGAGAGCTACGCTAAAACAGTAATTGGTATCTATGATTTTAAATGTGTTGCGATGTTTTATTATTTTATGCATATGTTCCTTGTATGCATGCGGCACTTCTGTCCATGCGCCAGTTAAGGAATTGCGGCAACCCCCGTTAACAGCAAAAACTTATACTATTCAAAAGGGCGATACTTTGTTTGCTATTGCCTGGAGGTTTGATCTTGATTACAGGCTTTTAGCAAAAGCTAACAACATTCCTCGGCCTTATGTCATTCAGCCTGGGGATACGATTCATTTAACAGAGTCTGCTGGAGAGTTATTGGGGTCAAGCAATCACAAAAAAGTTGAAAAAGTAGCCGTTGATCGTAGTAAAAAACCAGTGAATCAGAA
>CBDUPD010000314.1:0-3888 GCA_965368985.1 uncultured Spongiibacteraceae bacterium
CCCTGGTTGTTGCCACTGGAATCCTGATATAAAGGGTCGTCAGTCATCATGCCTGACCATGCATTACCAAACCCTTCACCAAAGGCCAGGCGCATATCAAGGCGGTCATCACCTCCATGACTGCCACCTATACTGTCAGAGCGTGATAGTTTATCTTCAAAATAGTGGCCCATTTCATGAAGAATAACATGGCCATCATATTCATCAGTATCATTGTCTGCGGCTCCCAGTATATATACTGATCCGTCGATATAATAAGATGTTCCAATTTGTCCAATATCAGGGCTATTACCTGTTGGAACATTGTTTGTACTCCAGTTTAATAACAGGGCAGGCAACTGAATGTCTGAATCAACGGACTGGAGCTTGGTAACCATATCGTAGGCGCGATCAAGAATATGAAATGGTGCCGCAGCACGGGTTGATGTATAGCTGCTTGTTCCCCAGCCGGAAGCAGCATGTAAATTGATAGTGACACTACTGTTGCTTGCCGTTGAAGCGCTGTCAAGGGCATAAAGGGCTCCACTGTTTGTGTTGTCGACAACTTTCATATTCCATGATGGGGTGCCAGAGCCGGCCGCAGTTTTAATCAGTTCAGCCCTGATACGAATAACAATGTTTACATTACTTGTTAGTGGGTCGGTAAAGCTATAGTTGCCATCTTCATCGGTTGTCGTGGTAGCCAGTATATCAGGTGTATTATTGATACTGGATGCGGTAATCATCTGTACTGTTGCGCCACGAATCGGGTCTTGAGTTGTATTGTTATAATCGAGAGCACCGGTTGAGGCGTTATGAGGCACGTTGTCATAGGTTGCCTTGCCGCCGATAATAATAGAGCTGGAGGCTGCTGTCTGAATCTGAACTTGCATATTGTCTGAATCGGACTTACCTTCATTGTCAGTCACTGTTAATGTGAATGTGAGGGTATTGGTTGATCCGGTAACGGGGGCAATAAAGCTGGCATTGGCCTGATTATCATTTGTTATCGTAACAGTGGGTGAGCCTGATGTTTGGGACCATTGATAGCTGGCAATAGTGCCATCTGCATCAGTACCTGAGCCAGCCAGATTAACGGTATTTGATTCTGTGACTGTTTGATTTGAACCTGCATCAGCGACAGGGGCGATATTGGTACCGGAGGATCCATTGTTTTTGTCGTCATCATCACTACTGCTGCTACATGCGCCAAGCAAGATAGCCAAAGTGATGCCTAGCCATTTATTCCTGTTTTTCATTATATCTACCTATGTTCGCTAACCAATGAGTCTATTTAGAGTAGATGATAAAGCGACAGGGAAAAAGAAAATTCTATGATAAAGATAAATAGACCTGCTTTTTTATGAACAGAGCCCGATTTTTGAGCTAGATCGTGTGTTAAGAAAAAATATTCTACATTGGGGGTTTATAAAAAATCTTCTATAAACCATGCTGAAAATGCATGCCTGCCAGATACGCCGGCTTTTTGATAAATGGATGATGCCTGTTGTCTTATGGTTTTTTCAGCAGTACCACGTAATACCGAGATTTCTTTCAGGCTTAAGCCTTTTAATAGAAACTGCCCGACTTCTTTTTCGCTTTTTGTGAGCTCCCATTCCACAAATTGATCGGCAATAACATCGGCCAGGCGTTTACGCGCATCAACAATTTGAGGGGTGTCGGGGCGTGGTAAATCACGAGCTTCTTCAAGTTGTTGGTGTAAGCTGGCTATCTGCCTGTTTTGCTGGCGGATGCCTAATGCCAGCCAGACAAGTGCTGTGATGGCGAGTAGGAGAATAATGGACTCCTGAATCAGGTGAGCCGTTTTTACACCCTGGGAAAGGTCAGAGATGAGGTCGCCACCGCTAGCAAGTATCACTAGCGTTAAAATTATAATAAAAACAATGTCTTGAGGAAGCTGCCTGAGCATCAGAGAGTGCCTTGGGTTTATGGTACATATGCCTTAAATGGTGCTAATTATGACATGTGCCCGATGTAATCAGTACATATTGTGCTCACAATAAGCGTGAAGATTCAATTTATAAGGCAGTAAGTTATGAAAGACAAGATTTATGTATGGGACCCATTGGTAAGGGTATTTCACTGGGTATTGGTTTTGGCTTTTATCACCAGTTATATATCGGGTGAAAATGAATGGGGTATCCACCAATATTCCGGGTATTTGATTATTGGCCTGATCACATTTCGTGTGCTTTGGGGGTTTGTTGGTAGTAAACATGCCCGTTTTGCTGATTTTGTACGTCCAGTACCTGAAACTATTGATTATCTTAAAGGTCTGTTTAGTAGAGGGGGTGAAGAAAAACATTTTGTTGGCCACAACCCGGCAGGTGGTTTGATGGTGATTGCACTACTCCTCAGTCTGTTTTTTACCGGGTTTTCCGGGTTGAAGCTCTATGGAGCTGAAGGGCATGGTCCCTTTGCAGTGGTTCACGAACAAGGTGCCGGGCAAAATGCCGATGTTGCCAAAACAGGCTATGCTGGAGAGTATGAAGACGATGATGAGCATGAAGCCTACGAAAAACATGAAGAGCATGAATCCGATGATCATGATGAAGCGTATGAAGATGAAGAGGCTGAAGAATTCTGGGAAGAGATACATGAGTTTTTTGTGCACTTCACGTTGATACTGATTATTTTACATGTGGCAGGTGTGATTTTATCCAGTCGCAAATATAAAGAGAATCTGGTGAAGGCAATGATTACTGGATATAAAGAGAAATTATAAGCGGGGTTGGTCGGGGTAAGCGTGATAGAAAAATCCGGTTCACAGTCAACTGATCATATCGAAATACATTGTCGCAAGAGAGTGTATTCTTTCGATGATGATATTCCTCGTTACTGGGCAAAAAATAATCCGGTTATCACAGCGTTTTATAATGCACTGTCTACTGTGACCCCTGAAGGGGAGCGTTTTTTTATAAAAAATGTTCGACATGCAGCTGAGCAAGTTGAAGAGATTACACTTAATAAAGATGTTAAAGACTTTATTGAGCAAGAGGCTTCTCATTCGATAGGGCATCGTGCCTTGAATGGCTGGATTCAATCAAAAGGTTATCCGGTTGAAAAAAGCCTGTCTTATACCAAGAGTTTGTTTTTATGGGTTAATAAATGCTTTTCCCTTAAGCATCGTCTGGCCATGACTGCAGCCATTGAACACTTTTCATCGGTAATGTCTGACCGATTTTTACGTTATTCTTCTATCAATGAAGTTATTGAGCCTTCAATGAGGGAATTTTTGATGTGGCACTGTGCTGAAGAGATTGAGCATAAGGCGGTAGCATTTGATCTTTATCAGTTGCTTTATGGTGGATACTTTTCGCGTATTTTTCAAATGTTGTTTATTACCCTGTTTTATATCCCCAGTGTTTTTGGTGTGCAATTTAGATATCTTCACCATGACAGGCAGCTGTTTAATATGAAGGCCTGGTGGGAGGCTGTAGTGTATTTCTGGATTAAGCCGGGATGGTTTAGCCGGGTACCTTCGGGGTATGTGAGATATTATCAAAAAAACTTTCACCCCTGGAATGATGATAATAGTGATATTGTAAAATTATGGATTGCTTCCTCTTCAGAGTCTTATAGTTAAAGCGTTAGCTTGCAGCCTGTCTTTTGTTTATGTATTTTATGGAATATGAAAGTTAAAATTACCACTCTTGTTGAAAATACCACAGGTTCAGGTCTGGGCTTGATTGCTGAGCATGGGTTGTCTTTTCTTATTGAAACCGAAACTCAAAAAATACTGTTTGATACCGGGCAGGGTCTTGCATTGGTGAGTAATGCTGCAGCATTGAATGTTGATTTGGGGTTGGTTGATTCTGTTGTTTTAAGCCATGGACATATTGATCATGCAGGTGGTTTAACTCAGCTACTTGCACAAAATCAGGCATT
>CBDUPD010000315.1:0-3877 GCA_965368985.1 uncultured Spongiibacteraceae bacterium
TCTTGGGCCTAACGATATTGACGCAGCATCACTTTACGATCCATTTACCTCGGTAATACTGTTTCAGCTAGAAGCGTTTGGTTTCTGCAAGCACGGCGAGGCACATGAGTTTGTTAAAAATGGTAATTTGGGTATTAATGGGAGGTTGCCATGCAATACCAGTGGCGGCCAGCTCAGTGAAGCGCATCTTCAAGGGGTGAACGGCATTACTGAAGCAGTTCGTCTAATACGCGGCACCTCGGTTAACCAACCGAAGAAAAATGATCATGTGCTTGCTACATCAGGTTTCGGGGTTCCGGCCAGTGCTGTGATACTTGGAAAATAACCCGCTGAAAAATGTATAGAGTCACCCTGTAGGTCGGGATTTATCCCGACTTGAAAAATAGCCCGCTAAAAATTGTATAGAGTCACCCTGTAGGTCGGGATTTATCCCGACTTGAAAAATAGTCCACTCAAAATTGTATAAAGTCACCTTGAAGGTCGGGATTTATCCCGACAAAAAATCAAGTCATCCCGAGCGTAGCCGAGAGATCTCATTTGTGTATTGGAATATATGATAGAACCGATAAGTTCGTATCATTCATGAGGTTCACTCTTTGGGCGTCTAGAGAGATTTCTCTACTGCGCTCGAAACGACAATAGATCTAACCATACCATACAGGTATACATTATTTTTTATTCCTCGTACACAAGATATGCCTGCGCCTCCAGTTATTTTGTTATTAGAAGCCAGGCTTATGCATTTTAAGGTTGAAGTGGTTTAAGTCATTGGTTATATTGGAATAGTTCGTATCGGCAGGAGGCTGTTTTCTTTGTTATCCCTTCTGGTTATTAAATTACAAGAGCTCATGTTGTGATAGTGGCAGTGCCTAGTGGCAGTGCCTAGTGGCAGTGCCTAGTGGCAGGGCCTGAGCTTACATTGTGCATCTGTTAGATATAAATAATACTGATCCATGATTTATTGTGTATGTATTAATAAGAAAGGAAAGGATAATGAGTAAATTTAAAATCACTTTTGTGTTATTAGGTGTTTCGTTGGCTTTAGCGTCGAGTCTGAGTTCGGCCAGTCCACAAGATCTTGAAGATGAAATACAGCACTACATCAAAGAGATGACAAAGCCTGAGCTGCCAGAACATCAACTTTATGTAGAGTTGGAGTGGTCAGGTATTTCTGACGTGCGTTTGTATGATGTTATTGAGCGGCGGCTCCTGGAAAACTATAAAAAAACAGGCGCTGGCGAGCTGGATGATAGCGCGTGGATGGCTAAAGCATTATCTTATTCCGGGCAGCCCAAATATTTACCGACTTTGGAAAAAATATATGGGGAGGTTTATTCACAAAATTTCCGTAAGTACTTGCTGAAATCTATTGAAAGACTACCGAATTGGACCAAGTGGAATCCAGATCTTTATAAAGGCTTGGATGCTGTGCCAGCAGATAGACTCAAAATAGCAAGAGTAATCAATATGCTTAATTCCGATTATCCAAAATTACGTACAGTTGGTGGAAGACATGTTTGGTGGCATTATACCGATAATGAAGAACTTCTTGATCTGACCAAAGAGAGGTTGATTGCTACTTATAACACCTCTGGTCAAGATGCATTTGATATCGATGCTGTCGCATGGTTGTGCAAAGGGTTAGCGAAATCAGGTGATTCTAAATATAAACCGTTGATAGAAAAAATTGCCAAAGATGCCAGAAATAAACGTGTTAGAGGCTATGCGAAAAAATTCTTACGTATGTATTATCAATAATAAAAATTATGGGGTGGGTTCGAGAATCATAAAGTCAGGATGCGCAATAAGTTTCAATCGGGCCCCTTGAATATAAAAACTATCTGAAACTTTACAGGCTCATTTTATTAAAAGTTTAAGAGGAAAAGTAGTGAAGTTATTTACAATGAAAAATAAAGGTGTCATCAGCTTAATTTTACTAAGCATTTTATTTAGCGGTTGTGCAACCAGTCCGCCAGTATCTGATAAGGTAAAAGCAGTTGATGTTGAGAAAGAGTCAATTGGTTATCTTACCTTAAGTGTTGATAATGTAAAAAACACACACTATGTACCCAAGCCCAACTCGGTACATATATGGGATGATGCAGAATTAAAAGGAGAGAAGCACTGGATTAGCGTTATTGATGTTAATAAAGGAATAACAAAGATTATATTATTACTTTTCAGTTAAAACCTGGAGATTATGTTATACGAGAAGTGTTGGCTCAAAGTGGTATTTTTCCCATAGTAGGAACATTCAACGTGCCTTTATATAAAAAGATTTCATTGGATGAGAAACAGTTTATCTATTTCGGTCATGTTGATGCTGTTGTTGTAGATAGGTCAAGAAAAGATCAGTTGCGTGCAGGCCCGGTTATTCCGCTTATTGACCAGGCAGTAGTAGGTGCCTCAACCGGAACCTTTGAAATTGATATTAAAGACAACTATGACGACGATATAAAATTCTTAAGAGAGAAATTCAGCTATTTAAGTGATATAGAAATTGTAAATATGACTTTAAGTCCCTGGGTTAAACCAACAGAAGATGAAATGACTCCATGGGGTGAGACGGTGGATGATGAAGCATCTTTAGACTAACAAAATACTTAAGAGTTTAGCGAGTCAAGCGAATTGCAAAATGTACAGTTGCTACATAAATAACCCAGTCTCATAGATGTATTAATAGGGAGATATAATGAAGAAATTAATTGTTTTACTAATGTTTGCATTGTCTGGTTGTACAGCCATTGGTCCAGAATATGAGAAGGTTGCGGAAGTTCCGGAAAATGAGACAGTAGTTTACATTTATAGAGATGGATCAACACCTATCAGTGCCAGAAGGGCATATTTTTATATCAATAATATTAATGTATTTGATCTCAATAAACTCGGGTACTCATGGGTAACCCTGCCTGAAGGCGAATATGAACTTAAACAAAAATGGCCATTTGATGTGTCGATTCGTAGTATAAAAGCGCCATTTTCTGTTAGTGGCTCAGGAGAAAGATATCTCAGGTTCTCGGTGGAAATGTGTCGTGGTGGGCCGATGTGTTTTCGGTGGATTCTGGAAGAAGTAAGTCCTGATACTGCCAGGTATGAAATTACTAAAACGAAATATCAAGAAAACTTTGGTCTAAAAAAGTTGAAAAAGAGTTTATAAATTTAAGAAGGATGAAGGGAATTAAAATAAAGGGTGGAGTGACTCCTTATAATATATGGAATCTTTAGATGGCAACATTAGTAGAAGCAATTCAACTGTCAAAAGAAAATAACCGTGTTTGCCCTATTGGTCATAAATGGAAGCGATTTTATGAGTTTATTAAACAGACTGCCGGGAGCAGTGAGCAGCAACCACCTGAGCCAATAATAGGTCGGGCGTGGTGGCAGACACCAAATGATGCTAAAGCCAGGCGCTTTCATGAGCAATTAGCATGGGCAAATCAGCATGGAATAATTAATGAAGCTTATGAATATCTTGCTGTCTTGCAGGAAAACAGTTGGCATATAAGAGTTGATGATTCAGCAACAGCTAAGAAGTATAGATCAAAAGGTAGCAGACGGCGCAATTCCAGCATGTTTAACAAGCTTGAGTTTATTCGAGATGAAATAAGTGAAATTTCTGGAATAGACAAAAAGCCAAAAGGTGGAGTTAAGAGCTTTTCGTCAAAAATAGGGTATGCGCTGTCTTTAGGGTTGAAAGAGAAAGAGATTTTTGTTTTTGGGTTGTTGCAGTGGGCTTCTATTGCTCTAACTTATTTACTCTGGATTCAGATGCTAGACTGGATACCTGACGAGGTATGGAGAAGTACTGAAGATTCAGATTCTGGCTCTATTGCAGATCTGGTTTTATTAGCCTGGTCGTTTGCGTGTGTTGGTCTTG
>CBDUPD010000316.1:0-3862 GCA_965368985.1 uncultured Spongiibacteraceae bacterium
AACAAAAATAACACGGGCAACTTCTGATTCGTTCGCATAACGCCAGTTAGTTTCTGATTGAGGTTCAACGCCACCAGAACCACAAAATACACCAACGCCACCATCAAGTACTTTTAGAGAACGGTATACTTCAACAGTGAAGTCAACGTGTCCCGGTGTATCGATGATGTTTAAACGGTGATCTTTCCAGAAGCAGGTAGTTGCTGCTGACTGAATAGTGATACCGCGTTCTTGTTCCTGTTCCATGAAGTCGGTAGTTGCCGCGCCATCATGTACTTCACCAGTTTTATGGATTTTACCGGTAAGCTTCAGGATACGTTCTGTAGTGGTGGTTTTACCCGCATCAACGTGTGCGAAAATACCGATATTTCTGTAATGCGATAAGTCAGTCATTATGCTTCTCGTAGTTCTAAATGTTCAGGGTGAAAATTTTGGCGTAGGGTACAGGATTTTGATGGAATATGGGAGGGCTTTGCGTTAATTTTGCACAATAAAAGTGATACTGGTGATGAAATTTCATTAATTAGGTAACTTTATGATAAAAAAGCTGAAATATTGGCTCTAGATCAGAGATCTTTTGGCTTAAAGGCGCAGGATAATTGACAGTAAGGTTGAATTGTATACAATGTCATTTGATTGAAAGTTAGTCTTATATTTATTTACACCATTTCGATGTTTCATTTAGTACCTCGTCCTGTTTGTATAAGTAATAGCAATACTTCCAGCCAAAGAGTCTTATGTTATAAAAAGTCATAAGACGATAATTACTTTAAAATTAATAGGAAAAGATTATGTCTACTACTACTGGTACAGTTAAATGGTTCAACGAAGCTAAAGGTTTTGGTTTTATTGAGCAAGAGTCAGGTCCTGACGTTTTTGCTCATTTCAGCGCTATCTCTGGTGACGGTTTCAAAACCCTTGCTGAAGGTCAAAAAGTTCAGTTTACTGTTACTGATGGCCAAAAAGGTCCTCAAGCTGAGAACATTGTAGCAATCTAATTGTCTGCAGATGATCGTTTAAAAAGCCCAACTTGATGTTGGGCTTTTTTTTGTCCTGAAAAAAGCTAATTGATATATGCTTTGTGTAAAACTGGTCTAGAATATTTGAGGTGCGTATGAGGCCTCAAATAATCAGGAAGTTCATTAATGACTGAACTTGAACAGATGTATCAACAATTAGGTTTTGTCATAGAGCGCAATTCAGAATGCGTTCATGTGGAATTTAAAAAACCTCGGCAGGTAATAAGTTCGGGTGTGATTAACGGTGGTGTTGTTATGGCAGACCGTATTGTGAATTTAAAGGTTCCCAAGTACAGCAAACCAATGCCTCCTCCACAGCAAACCATAGAAAACTACTGTGCAGAGTCAAACTGGGAGGGTGTAGCAGTGGGCTTATTGACAGCTGCTTCTATGGACTCTTTATGTGTACGGCATACTTCACAACAGAATGTAGATATTACCGTGCTTACCACTGTTGGTTTGAGTAATCCATTGTGCGCTGGTGATTGTGCAAATTATCGGATTATGACTCATCAGAAAATCGATCCCGGTACGATAAATATTATTGTAGTAACATCCGCTATTCTTTCTCCCTCGGCGATGGTTGAAGCTGTAATGATTACTACTGAAGCAAAGGCCGCAGCATTGCAAGAGTTGAAAGTGATGAGTATGGTTTCTGACAGGGTTGCAACAGGAACCGGAACTGATTCAACAGTAATAGCTATGGGTGATGGTCCTGAAGAAATAATATATTGCGGCAAGCAGGTTCTGTTTGGCGAATTACTGGGTGCATTGGTTATTGATGCGGTGAAAACGTCAGTAAGATGGGACTTGATCGAGAATCCATTGGTAGATAATAAAATAGACTGATTCGAAATCTTCTAACGGTTTTTACCCTAACTTTTATTTTAAGGTTATCCTGGCGTCACAGGCAAATAATGAAAAAAATAATCAATATATTGTTGGGTGCAATTTTACTACTAAATGGTTGTAGTAATGGTTCATCAAGCAGTAGTAAATCGAAGACTCCACAAATTGGGGATAGTGCTGATCCTGCCATTATTCAGTCGTTACCCTTTACCAGCAGAAGCTTTGCAATGGGAACTGCAGGCTATGCTCCTCCACATTACCCTGATTCAAGTGAAGCAGACTGGCATGAGCTTTTTGATGTTCTTGCAGCAAATTACGGTGGTTTATTCGGTGTTCATATCAATCCCAATAGTGATAAAGATGAAAATGATATTCTGGTCCAGGTTCGGCTTGCTTATGAAGAGGTTGAAAATGTAGAGCCTTATATTGAATTGGCGGTAAATTTTGAAGATGGCCCTTTTACTGATGAAAAAGGTGAAGAGTTAGTGCGAGTAGCTGTAGCCAATGCAAAAAAATATCATCCGAAATATCTATCACTGGGTGTAGAAATTAACGCTTTTTATCTTTATCAGACTGATACATTCGAGCTTTATGTGAGCTATGCCAGAGAGGCTTATGATCAAATTAAAGCGGTTAGCCCTGGTACCCGGGTAATGAATAATTTTCAGCTGGATAGAATGAAGGGTGAAACAGATCTGACGGGGCAAAGTTTTACACCTCATTGGGAGATCATTGATCAGTTCTCAGGCAAGATTGATGCTATTTCTTTTACAGTTTATCCATTTCTTCATTACTCGCTTGTTAGTGATATACCTGATGATTATTTAAGTGAAATTAGGGAATATACGAACTTGCCTGTTTTGATTACTGAGACAGGTTGGCCAACAGTAGATCTCATCAGTGGAGTGAATGGTTCAGATCAATATCAAATTGACTATATGCTGAAATTAGCCAGTCAGGCTAATTTGATTGATGCTGTTGCTATTATATGGGTATTTCCAGTTGATGCAGAGTTTGGTATAGCAGGTGGAATATTCGATACACTCAGTTTACATGATAATAATGGAGAGCCTAAACCTGCTTATGAATATTGGATGGCAATTAATGCATTACCATTGCAGTAGGTGATGTGGGTGGTAATAATCTATATTAGGAATTTTTGTTTCAGCTTTTCTTTCTTTGCAGTATCAATGTCTAAAGCTTTTTCAAGATAAGTATCAACTGATCCATAGTGTTTTTCAATGGTATCAAAACCGGCTTTCAGGTAGCTACGATCAACGGTCATTAGTTGTCGTAATTGCTTTCGGGAGATTTTAAACTGGGAGAATACATAAGCCATATTAATACGTTTATTGATGCTGTCGGCAATAGCATTATTGGTTTCCAGGTAGTCGTTATAAATGGTTTCTCTATCAACACCCAGAGCACTTAGCAGCAGAGCTGTAGCAAAACCGGTTCGGTCTTTGCCTTCACTACAGTGGAATAAAAATGGGCCTTCTTGGTGTAGTAAAATATCAAACCATTTTTTAATATCCTGCTGATGATCAAGAGCCAGATTTTTATTGGCATTTTCTAGTAATTTACCAAAGTCATGATCTTCAGATGCGCCGTTTTTTATAATGCTGACTATATCTTCGCGTGAAGTACCTTTAACCAGAATGTTAATCGGTGTGTATTGGATGTTAGCGTCGTTAACTAGCAGCTCTGGTGCTGGGTCATCGCTTATCTCCTTTTTGTCACGAAAATCGATAACCTGTTTTATACCCAGTTTACCTTGAATAAATAACAGATCTTCTTCGCTGGCTTTATGCAGACTTGCAGAGCGATATAGCTTTCCCCAGATGATTTGCTTCCCGTTTTGTGTTTTATAGCCACCCAGATCACGAAAGTTTTTTATAGAATCCATTTCAAGCAAACGTTGCTGGTTGTCAGAAGGTATAGGGCGTGAATTTGCAGGTCTGGAATAATCGCAGGCGCTCAATCCCAAGCCTGTA
>CBDUPD010000317.1:0-3861 GCA_965368985.1 uncultured Spongiibacteraceae bacterium
GGTCAAATCAATATTGGTATCGCCGCCGGCGTTGAAGCGATGAGCCGTGTTGGTTTGGGTGCCAATGCCTACAATGGCCCTGGTTTCTTTCAAACAGCTAACTGGCCCTGGGATAGCACAATGGGTCAATTCGAATCTGCCGAGCGTATTGCCAAAAATCGTGGCCTTACCCGTCAGGATGCTGACGAATTTGCTTGTGAGTCACAACGTCGTGCAAAAGTTGCCTGGGAAGAAGGCCGTTTTGATAGCCAGATTATCCCTGTAACAGCACCGATTCTGGGTGAAGATGGCACACCAACCGGTGAAACCCGTCTGGTAACCCGTGACCAGGGGCTGCGTGATACCACTGTTGAGTCACTATCTGGTTTGAAATCCATTGAAGAAGGCGGTATTCATACTGCGGGTAACTCTTCGCAAATTTCTGATGGTTCTGCTGCGGTATTGTGGATGAGTGCTGAAGAAGCCAAGGCGCGTGGTCTTAAGCCTCGTGCACGTATCATCACGGGTGTGGTAACAGGCACAGATCCTTATTACCTGCTTGATGGCCCTGTTGATGCCACTAACCTGATGTTCAAGAAAACTGGCATGAACATGGGTGATATTGATCTTTTTGAAATCAATGAAGCTTTTGCAGCCGTTGTTCTTTCATGGGCAAAAGTATTTAACGCCGACATGAGCAAGGTGAACGTGAATGGTGGTGCTATTGCATTGGGCCATCCAGTGGGTTCAACCGGTGCACGTCTGATCACAACGGCTCTGCATGAGCTTGAGCGTCAGGACAAAACCACTGCGCTTATCAGCATGTGCTGTGGTGCGCATATCGGTACTGGTACGATCATCGAGCGTATCTAGTCCAAATTGGATACATGTCTATCAAGGGCAGCTAATTAGCTGCCCTTCTTATATTTAAAATTTTTTATTAATGAAAAGTAGAGGAGTTCTTCATGGGTGATTTAACCGGAAAGGTTGCCATTCTTACAGGTGCAGGTCGTGGTTTGGGTAAAGGTGAAGCGATACAGTTAGCCAAACAGGGCGCGCGTATTGTTATCAGTGATATTGGCCTGCCAGATGCAGAAGCGGCTGCTCACGAAACCGTTGAAGAAATCAAAGCCCTGGGTGGCGAAGCGATAGCTGTTTTTGGTGACTGTGCTGATACCGCTGACTCAGAGCGTTTGTTCAAAACGGCACTTGATACCTTTGGTGATGTGAACATCATGGTAAATAATGCAGGTTTCTGCCGTGATAAAACTATCTTTGGTATGAGCGATGAAGAGTTTGATTCGGTAGTACGTGTTCACCTTCGCGGACACTTCGTTAACATGCGTAACGCCACTAAATACTGGCGTGAAAAGGCCAAATCGGGTGATGAGATTTATGGTCGTTTAATCAGCACATCTTCTGAAGCGATGATTTTTGGTTCAGCAGGCCAGCCTAACTATGCAGCGGCTAAAGCGGGTATCACTGCCATGACTATGGGTGCTGCCCAGTTGATGCAAAAGTATGGCATTACCTGTAATGTTATTATGCCACGAGGCCGTACCGGTATGACTGATAGCGGTATCACGGCTGAAATTTTCAAGAAGCCTGAAGATGGCTTTGATGTATTTGCTCCTGAAAATGTTGCTCCGCTGGTAGGTTATCTTGCATCACCAGAAGCTGCGAATATTTCCGGTGAAGTATTTGTTGTTTGGGGTGGCCGTGTAAATATCGTTCAACGTCCTACACTGGATGTGTTCTATGACAATCCTAAAGGTGGTAAGTGGGAGATTGATGATCTGCACAATACTTTGGCAGATTACTTTACCGACGATCATAAAGCTGTGGCTGATGGTTTCTCTGTACCTCCACAGTAAGCGATAGTTGTAAGCAAAAAAGAGGGAGTCAATTGGCTCCCTTTTTTATTGATATTGATTTTTGGAGTACGCTCCAACAAGTACAAGTATCTAATAATCACCCAGGCTCAATGCCAGAATATCGTGCTTGGTTCTATCAAGCAGTTTTTCGGCAGTATTGCCGATAACCCGGCCTTTAATGCCTTTACGTGCAGCATTTCCTACCACGATAAGGTCAACATCAAGCTTATCAGCGGTAGTAACAATAGCCTCTGTCGGGTCGCCTTCAACAACATGCACATGGTCTTTATCGGCATTACAGACTTCCATCATATAGGCTTCATCAATCTGGTGATGTTCAATACCTTTTACGGCAACCGAAGGAGGCAAGTTAACAAGCATGTCATCATCGTCATTAATGATGTGGTCTATGTGCTCTTTGGTTTCAGGCCGCACAGCATTAACAAAATGTACTTCAGCATTAAAGCTGCTGCTGAATGATGAGGCAATATCGATAACTTTCTGGTTGAGGCTTAAATGGTCTTTATCTTCAGCGGCAAGGTTAATTGCAGCCAAAACACTTCGAGTTGACCATAAGCTGGTGTGGTGCATTAACAGTACCGGACAATGGCACTCACGTAGAAGAGTGTAATCTGCAGTTGATTCGCTTCTTTCGGCATTGGTATGAAAATAGCTTGATTTAAATACCATAAAAATATCATTTGATGCTGCAGCATCAACCACCGCCCTGCCCCAGGCTTGTGACCACTGTATTTCAGTGGTGGCTACAACATCCATGTGCTCTGCAATGGTTTTCAGGCGGTCAAGCTGATTGGAGTAGTATTCAATAATTTGCTTTTTTTGCTCATCATCGTCGCCATCAACACTGATAGCATTGTCATAATATACACACTGAAACAGATGTAATTTTGCGCCAGACATTTTTGCTGACTGCATGGACCGTTCAAAAGCTGGCTGATGTTGCAGTGTTGGGTCAATAACGACCATATAGGTTAAATCTTCTTGCACCGGGCTACTCTCCCATCAAAAGTGTATTGTCGAACTCAATAGATTGTATCGTATATTTCAGTATAGAACGCTGATAATCAATGCCGTTGACTTAAATCAAAAGCCGGAAGTTAATTCCTTCGTGATGAGAAAATCAGTAATAGACAGAATATCTTCATAGCTTTTAACGCTGTTATTCAGAACAATATATTTTCCATTAATCATCATTGTGGGGGTGCCATTAACTTTTGCCTGTTTCATAAGAGCGATAGCACCTTTTACCCGGTTCTCCATGTCGGAAGAATAGATTGTTTCATAAAAGTCTTTTTCAGCGAGACCATATTTTTCGAAAACACTGGCGAGACTCTTTTTATGGTTATCGAGATTTTTATCGCCTTGCAGCCCCATAATCGTTGTGAAAAGTTGTTTATGCAGTTCATCTGACGAATCAAGTGATTGAGCAATAAAATATGCCATGGCATGTAATTCCATGGGCTGGCTCCAAACCGCTGGTGAAGGTTTTAATGTGACATTAGCTGCCTTGTTTTGATCCCATGAATGCAAAAAGGGCTCAAAACTTTTGCAATGTGAACAGCCATACCAGAAGAATTCGGTGACTGTAATTTTACCCTCAATAAGCAGTTCAGTGATGGGTGTCTCTAAAACACTGTAATGTACATCTTCGTGATAGATTGTTGGAAGTTTCAGGTGCCTTTTGCGACTTTTGATCAGAACATGCCAACATGGCAAGACATAAAATAATAAGAGTGATTTGTTTGAACATGATGTCGCCTGTGAGTGTGGGAAAACAGCATTATAGCGTGAGTTTTGCACAAGCGTGAATAACAGCTTTTTGGCAGGTAAAGTGTCGTCTAACAATAGGTATAAATTTTTTATCTCATATTAAGCGAGTCAACCAATTCGGATAACAGCGCCTGACCCTGCCTGAATACTGGCCAGCCATCACCAGGTAATACGGCATCAATATTGGCATCTTCAGCCATACGCTCTATGGATTTAA